>DTZW01000249.1 GCA_012961165.1 Gammaproteobacteria bacterium
CGCGGTACCAGAGTCGCCCAGCAACCAGATATGGGTATTGCCGTCTTTGGGCACAGCACCGGGCGCAGGAGCGGTTCTAAAAGACATGATGGCCGCCTCCGGACCGGTTTCCTGAAAGGCATAATAGACGTTAGTGTCAGGGCTTAAGCCTTCCAAGCTTGCAATTTTATGGTTAGCCTCGACGCTGGCAGTCACTGTCAGGTTCAGCTCTTCAGGTTTGCTTCCGTACCAGATAGTGTCAGGCCCGTCTCTCCATTTGACCATTGCACTATCGAAAGAGACTTGCTGAAGAAAGATGCGGCCAGGCTCAGCTACCGTTTCCTGTCGGACGGTCGATGGGTCGTCAGCCTGGGCGGCAACACTAAAGACGAACGGTGAAAGAGCGACACACAAGATTCCGATTAAGTTATTTCTAAACATGTATTTTTTCCCTGTGTAGGACAACGAGGGGTTACCAACCCTTGGATTGAACCCTAAACCAGTTTATGCCCGACTTGAAGCTCTGCTTTAACTGAATGATTAAGCCGATCCGGACGAATGCCGAGATACAGTTCATTGAGTATGCGGCACCATTTAACTATTGCGCTGGCGTGAGTGACTTGCTCCAGGAAGAGACGGTGAATTTATTCACCGTCTCTGACCTTTAGAGTGCAGGTAGCAATGACAAGAGTTCGTATCTTCTTGTTGAACTCTATAGCCCTCCAATTTTGACCCTAGAGAAAAGCTTTCATAGGTCGGCCTTTTGGGGATCCTTCATCGCAGCAACATTTACAGGCTGTACCGGAAACCCACCAGGTATCGCCTTCCGTATGCTTCAGCCTGGTTCGGATTCCAGTCCTTACCGGTATAACGCACATCCGTTTCATCCGTGAGGTTGTTAAAGTTCGCGAATAGAGAAATGTCGTGACCGACCAGCGGCGCCAGTTCATAACGCAAAGACAAGTCCACTCGTTCTTGTTCATCCCAGTAAATTCCGGTAGGCGTGTTCAAATGACCTGCTTCTGTCTCATCAAGCCACGCATCACGATAACGGTAGCTGAGGCGAGCAGAAAGCCCATGATCTTCATAGAACACTGAGAGATTGTAATTCGTATCTGACTGACCAGGTAATTCGAACTTTCCTCCTTCAGGGGTCGTGTACTCGGAATCAATCAATGTCAGGTTTGCTTCGATGCCAAAGCCCGATAGAAAACCATCCATATAATTATCGAGCCTGCCTGTGAAAGCAATTTCTATACCTTGCAACTCACCATCTTTGCCGTTGCCGAATGCGGTCAAATCCCACAATTCACCTGGGGCGGCAATATCAGAGTAAATGCTTCCCAAAACCTTCTCTGATGATTCAGATATCACATTATCTATAGAGCGATAGAAAACGGTGACCGAAAGCAAACTTGCGTCCGCAAAGTACCATTCATAGGCTGCATCAATTCCCCATGATTTTTCTTCATCAAGCTGAGGGTTACCACCACCGAT
Source organism: Gammaproteobacteria bacterium (assembly GCA_012961165.1). Lineage (GTDB taxonomy): Bacteria > Pseudomonadota > Gammaproteobacteria > Pseudomonadales > Azotimanducaceae > UBA9659. The sequence goes on from DTZW01000249.1 coordinate 1,477, forward strand.
CGCCATGCCTATCGGATCGATAGTAGCTGCAGCCCTGGCCTCTATATAGGAAGGGCGACTGATTCCTGTGGAAAAAGACAGCCGGAGTTTCGTATCCTCGCGGAAGTCCCAGTTGACATGCGCGCTCGGCAGCACGTTGGTATAGCTATTATTGACCGACAGGGGCTCATAGACCGCCCCAACCAGCTTTGAACCCACTGTTTTATAATCAGTATCCTCTATACGAAGACCAAGGATAATGTTGCCCCAGTCCATGTCGATAGTCTGCATTGCGTAGACCGAGATGATGTCCTCTTCAATCTGAACTTTTCCATCATCGGGGAAGTCTGATCGCGAAACACCCGCGGCTTCTAGTGCTTTGAGAAGACCTTTATTGTCTGAATAGTAGCCGCCAACGGTATTGTCGAGGTCGGTATCCCAGGGGCCTTCGTCAAAAGATCCTACATCGACACTGGGCAAACCTCCTATAACGAGGTCTAAGGGCGCCCCGCCACCGGAGGCATCCCGTGTATCGAACTTGGCACCGAACTTCACTACACCCCATTTGTTGGCGCGAGAAAGGTCGATTTTGAACTGATCGGTTTCAGTTTCCAGACCGCCGACGGCATCGATCATAAGCTTGAGACCGTAGGCAAGGTCACCCAGATTCTCATCGAAAGTCACAATGGGTTCTTCGGCGTCGGATACGTCATAGAAAACATTACTAATCTGACCGCCACCAATTAAATAGGGTATTGGCAGATAAGTATCAAACAAGGTTTCGATGTTGCTGTATTTGGCCTCAATGTCCCACTCCCCAAAAGTAAACTCGGCGCCAATCGTATTGACATCAGTCTCGTTCGTATATATTCCGTCCTCAAGCAGTCGTCTGACATTTCCGCTTGCGATAGTACCGCTTTGGGGAGTCTCGGCGCCTGGGAAATAAAAGTTCCACTGATTTCGTTCTTCTTTATCAGTAAATTCTGTGTTCAAAGAGCTGAAAAACACCCGACCACCGTTGTCCAGATAGTATTCAAGTGTCCCACCGAAAGCGTTGTCTTCACGCTTTACGCGGTAATTCCGAAAATCGAGTTGTACGGGGATCAACGCCCCCGCTGTGCCTAAATATTCATGTTCCCGGTTATCAGTAATCTGCTCTCGGAGGTTTTCTGAGCCATAAACCACAAATCCAAACTGATCATTTGAGTAGGAAACTCTCGCATTGAATTTTTCAACGTCGCCGCCGCCCAGATCCTGTTCTCCAACGCCAGCTTCTAATGAAAAACTCCACCCATCAATATCCGAAGGTAAAAGGGTTTTTACATTAATATATCCGGAAATCGATTCACCCGGCATATCAGCCGTTATAGCCTTATTCGCGACCACTTGAGACGTGATTACCGTAGGGTAGGCGTCAAATCTTGGTACGCGGCCATTCTCCACGCCCGGGATATCAACACCATCGAATGCTGTCGTTGTATAGCGTTTGGGTGCGCCCCGGAAGCTGACGTAACGAGCTTGACCCTGATCACGCTCTATCGCTATACCCGGCACTCGACCCAGGGCATCCGCAAGATTTTGGTCAGGGAACCTACCCATAGCATCTGCAGATATAACATCGGAAACGTTATCTGCCATTCTCTTCGCTTCAAGTGACGATTGTGTACTCGCCTTGATCGATTTACCCATGACAACAATTTCTTCAATGGTGTCTTCAGCAAATGCTACTAACGCTTGAGCACCAATAATCATGGACAAAACTAGCACAATATAATTTTTCAGGACTACTTTTCGGATTTTCATCGCTTCTCCCTCAAATTGAAAGTGGTGTCCACTACAGAAGAGCACATTGACACACACAAAACAACCTGTGTTCTGCTAGAGGCTTTCCTCTAAAGGATGCTTACTGTGGGGGGATGTTTACTGTGGGGGGATGTTTACTGTGGGGGGATGCTTACTTC
>DTZW01000250.1 GCA_012961165.1 Gammaproteobacteria bacterium
GCCCCGGCGGTAAATCGAGTATTACCTCCAGCCTCTTCTTGCGGCGCGCACTCAAGAACCAAAACTGACACGCCCTGCTCTTTAGCCGCTGTTGCCGCAGCAAAAGCCGCATTACCTGCGCCCACGACAATGACGTCCCAATCTGCCATTTACTCCCCCATTAACTTTAATCAATAACAACGTACTGGTAACGCCGGCCTTCCTTCAGAAACGCTGTGGCCTCTGTCTGGCAAGGCTCGCTTATCTTGCTAGGTCACTTTTTCGGTAGCATTGGTATTTTTCTGGAACATGACCGTACCGTCTCTGGCCACCTGATCGACCAGATCGACCTCCCAATCCAGGTAGGCCTGCATTGCCGCCTCAACAGCATCGGCTCTTTCGTAAGGCCGGTACCAGACATCTCCCGCTGATTCACCATCGTACGGATCAGCGCCTTGCTCGATCGGGTGGCCGGCTTCTTGCCAGGCATGGGTTCCGCCCTGCAACACCAGGATTTGTCGATGCGGTTCACTTGAAAGCAATTCCGCAGCAGCAAATCCGGCTATGGTGCCGTCCGAAGAAGTAATGACAACAGTCGAATCCCAAGACGCTGCGCGACTTGCGATCTCACTAATGTCGGTACGAGATATTCGGTGGGCTCCGGGCAGATGCCCATCCCGAAACACTAAACTGTTTGCTACGTCGAATACCTCTATTTCCTCCTTGGCGCGCCTGCCTTCCAGCGCCGCAACAGTGATCATCGCAGCGACCAGCTTATCCGCACCGAGCAGTCGCGACGTTTCAGGCCCGATCCTTAAGGAATCGCCGCTTAATCCGTCCTCGAGCACATATACCTCGCGCCAACCCATCTGGGTTAACCAGGACGCCGTCATTGTCGCCCGCACACCGGTGTCATCTATCAGGACCAGTTGGGCATTGCGTACCCCAACATATTCGTCAGTGGCCTGTACCAACTGTCCACCGGGCGCAGATTTCGACCCAGGCATATGTCCCTGGTGAAACTCCTGCGGCGAGCGTACATCCAACAAGAACAGCGATCGCTCGGTCGATGCCTCGCGCAACAGTTTCAATTGCTGGCAGTTGATGGTTCTGATTTGAAATCTCTGGCGGACTTTTTCAACATACTCTTGGGATTTTTCCAACCCCGCCGTCGAGATCTCTGGTGCTGATCTTTCGCTGCCATTTTCGAGGGTGTACCCCGCAAGATGCCATCCCATTGTCCCATCCTTCAGGGCGGTCACCCGATTGGCAATCCCCGCATTGATCAGGGATTGGGCGCCGATGATGCTTCGCGTTCTTCCGGCACAATTAACAACTACCAGTGTCTGGGGGTCGCTTACAAGATCCGGGAGTCGGTAAACCAGTTCCGCGCCTGGACAACAGATCGCTCCGGGAATGGTCATTTTGCGAAATTCGTGCAGTGGCCGACTATCCAGCACTACAATATTCTCATTAGCGTCGATTTTTTCTTTCAACGCTTGCGCAGGCAGATGAGGTGTACGATATTCGTGTTCAATAAACTCCCCAAACGCCTTGCTCGGAACATTGACACCTGAAAACAACTCGTAGCCGGCGTCACTCCAACTCTGGATGCCTCCCTTAAGATAACTGACCGAGGAGTATCCAAATTCCTTCAATCGATTGCCTGCGATCAAAGTCCAGCCATCGTTATCATCACACAAAACGATCAAAGTGCTACGTCTTGGTACCAATCCGGCAAACAAGACCTCAAGACGGTCGAGCGGAATAGAAACCGACAACAGCAGATGCGACCTGGCGTACGCCCCTTCTTCTCTGACATCAACAAGGGCGAACTCCTCACCCCCTGTGAGTTGTTCCTTAAGCGTTGCCGCCGATACAGACCGCATCAATATTATCCCCTGGTTAATTCCGACCGTGCGGTAGTTTACTGCGCTGGTTGGAGATGCGATACTTTTGGCTAGCGGCACCGGTAGTGCTCTGCTGGCAGCGCTGGGCTTTTGAAGTTTTCTTATGTTATCGCTGGCGCATGCTGGCCGTAACTGGGTATTAATCAAATCAACTTAACCACACCAGTCGTTCTGGCATTTGCGTCGGCGTTTTTATTTGCGGTCGGCGTGCACTTACAGAACCTCGGGCTGAAATATGGGCGCAGCCAGACTGGCGCACTCATATCAATGCTTGGATCGACTGTATTGTTTTGGCTGTTCTCGCCCTGGTTTTTACAACTATGGTACTGGAGCACCAGTGCGGTATTGATCTTCGCGCTGGTCGGACTATTCCGCCCGTTTCTCACATCCAATTTCGCAATTGCTGGCATACGCCACCTTGGCCCAACGCTGACCAGCATCCTGGCGTCAACCGCCCCGGTGTTTGCTGCCTTTTTTGCAATTGTTATTCTCGGTGAGACTCTCACGATTCCACTGGCTCTGGGCACACTCACTATTGTCCTCGCTATAGGGATGCTGGCCCGTAAAAGCGAGGCCAAAAGCACTTGGCCGGTTTGGGCCCTGGCACTTCCCATCGGTGCAGCAGTGCTTCGTGCACTTGGTCACGCGCTGACAAAACTGGGGCTCGATATTGTCCCCGACCCTCTATTTGCAGGCCTGGTGTCCTATTCTGTGTCGCTGGTGATTGCACTGGGCTCGAGCCTTGGACAAAGAAAGCGGGCGCCTGCCCGGATACGCTGGACTCCGGGTTTGCTCTGGTTCTTTTGCGGTGGTGTCGTTAACGGCATTTCCATCTGGTCTTTAAATACTGCCTTGCACCTGGGAGAAGTGGTCAAAATTATCCCAATCGTTGCTTTATCTCCGGTCTTCACTTTGCTTTTAGGCCTATTCGTCTTCCGCCGGGAAACACTCACACTTCGAATTGTGTTGGCATTGCTTCTCATTGTTCCAGGAGTCATCCTCGTGGCAAGCGGAAATTAAGTCGGCACATCCGCTGGCGGCTTGTGCTTAAACAAGACCGTTGCCTTTGCGCCATTTAATCCGTGATAATCAGATTTTCTATCATATGTTTAACGGCCTTGGGTCTGTTCAGAGATCTGATGTTTCTGATCGTTTTCTGTTCAAAAACCCCGCACGCCTCATTACACTTTCTTAGAGAATGACATGACCGAGTTAACAGACAAGATCATAGTAAATAAGTCCAATGGCATCGGCTGGATCACCCTTAATCAACCCGAAAAAAAGAACGCAATTTCCTTTGAGATGTGGGAGGCGATCCCACGCATCACGGAACAGTTTTGTGCCGATGACGACGTTCGCGTAGTGATTCTCACAGGCCAGGGCGACCAAGCATTTTCTTCGGGTGCTGATATTTCCCAGTTTGAGAAAAAACGATCTTCCAAAAGTACAACCGACGAATACAACTTGACAGTTAAGGCAGCCGTAGCAGCGCTGGATCAACTCACAAAACCTTCGAT
>DTZW01000251.1 GCA_012961165.1 Gammaproteobacteria bacterium
AGATTTGAACCTGAGAACTGTAAACCCAAAGTAGAGATGTCCTCTTTTCTCCAAAGTTGAAATGTCCGCTTTGGATTCATGCCCGGTGACTGTAACCGCCAGGAGTGGCGGGTATCTTCTTCCATGGGTGTGTGGCTTTCGGTTTCGGGGATTGTTGTTGCACTGCCTGATCAACCCGATGGTTGAGCGTCTTCTCGTCCTCTACAGGTTTTGGTTGTTCTCCCCGTTTGAATACTTTGTAGGTCATCTGTTCACCATTCGCCAATATATTGACCCTGCCATCATAGTGTTCACAAATGGTCGCCTGAGTACCTGTTAACCGTCGTCGTCTTTCAACAGCAGCCAGTTGATAGACCTGATTGTTGTAACGAACTTCGAGGTTCTTCGATATCTTGCGCTGGCTCTGGAACGACATCATCAAGTCGAGTTCTGTGGTGGTATGCATTAGCTCTCGGTGCGCATCAACAGCAATGAGCGCTGGCTTGGCAAAGCGTGCGTTGAAGCGCTCAACAAACTCGTGCAAAAACGCATTACCTGCTGCTAGCGTACTGATGCCATTAAGCCGCATCTCCTTGACCAACCTGTCTTGCAACGTTCTGTTAACACGCTCAACGCGACCCTTAGCTTGCGGTGAATTAGCCTGAATCGATTCAATATCCAGCGCTCCAAGGGCGCGTCCAAACTGTGTCAGTCCAGGCTTCTCTGTATCGACAACAGGTCTAAATATACCGTGCCGGTCGCTGTAAATGCTCACTGGACGACCATGATCATGTAGATACTGCCGTAGCGTACTCATGTAGGACTCAGTGGTCTCCTGCGGCCAGAACTGCAATCCCATCAGTTCACTGGTTGCGTCATCAATGAACACGATCAGCGTACACTTGGGTCCGCGATCTTCGAACCAGGCGTGTGGGGAACCATCAATCTGGATAAGCTCGCCACGCTTTGAGCGACGCTCCCGCATGGGGTGGGCGTTCGCACCACGACGTACTTTGGCGCGCCAGATACCTCGATCGGTCATCAGCTGCCGGACGGTCTCTGTTGAAACATGAATGTTGTGACGCTCAGCGAGCATCTCGTTAGCCAGAGTTGGACCAAAGTCTTCATATTGGCTGGCAATGATGGTGGCTATCTCTTCGCGTCGCGTGTTGCTGAGTCGGTTATTGCCCGGCTTGCCCCTGCGGCATGAGATCAAGCCTTGTTCGCCTTGCTGACGATAGCGAACCAGCAAGCGTCTGATCTGCCGGGTGCTTCGATTAATCATCAACCCAGCATCAACCTGGGTGAGCTCCCCTCGTTCGACTCTTTCGATCACGCTCAACTTGTCCAGTTCCTTAAGGCTCAAACTGATCAACTCCTCCACTAAAGTCCACTCCTGCAAAAGAGGACACTTTAACTTTGGTCAAACCGGACATTACAACTTTGGTTCTACAAAAAGTACACAGCCTCTGTTCTATCTCTTGAATCTTGGTTAGTCTAGCGGTACACAAAACGGAGAATGAAAATGGCTTCTCAACATCAAGCTGATTACGACGTAATAGCAGTAGGCGCCGGTTTTTCCGGGTTAGGTTTGATTCACCATATGCGTGAAGCCGGGTTATCGATCCAGGTATTTGATAAGGCTCCCGACATTGGCGGCACGTGGGCCTGGAACCGCTATCCCGGCGCCGCCAGCGACAGTGAGTGCTACTACTACTGCCTGACATTCTCCAAGGAAATCCTGCAGGAGTGGAAGTGGTCAGTGCGTTACCCCGGTTGGGAAGAAAATCTTAGGTACATGCATTTCGTCGCAGATAAATGCGATATGTGGCCGCACCTACAATTGAATACTGAAATTGTCGGTGCGGACTTTCAGGAGAGCAGTGGGTTGTGGCTGGTTAAAACCGGAGCAGGCGACGAATACACCTGCAAATACTTTGTTAGTGCCATGGGCATGATCTCGGAACCGGTGATACCAAAATTCAAGGGTATGGAAAATTTCAAGGGCGCTTGTTTCCATTCCGCGCGCTGGCCGGAAGGACTGGATTACGCGGGGAAACGGGTCGGCATCATTGGCGCGGGCGCAACGGCCGTGCAGATGTTGCCTGTAACCGCTGAAACAGCGGAAAGCGTGACAGTTTTCCAGCGTACGGCAAATTTTATTATGCCCGCCGTACAGAAACCAATGACCCCGGAATGGGAAAAGGAAATTAAAGAAAACTACGACGACATCATTGCCAAGTGCCGCAATCATGTTTTTGGTATGGCTTTCGATAGTCCTGTTGGGCGGACTATAGCCGATACACCGCCAGAGGAAGTGCAGAAAATTTTGGAAGAGCACTGGCCTCGGGGTAGCTTTCGCTTTGTGTTTGAGACTTTTGATGATTTGCTGGGAGATCCTGAGTCCAACAGGGTCGTGGGTGATTTCGTCATTAACAAAATGAAAGAGAGAGTCAAGGATCCGGAAATTGCAGAAATGCTTACGCCGAAAGGTTACCCGTTCTTCGCCAAACGACCACCGCTTGATCACCATTACTTCGAGGCTTACAACCGCGACAACGTCAAGTTGGTGGACATCAACGACCGGGAGCCGATCGTCGAGTTTACAGAAACCGGAATTCGTACCACAGAGAACGAATACGAGTTCGACATTATCGTCCTGGCAACCGGCTTTCAGGCGTATACAGGCGGGCAGGAAGCGCTGCCAATTCGCGGCCGAAACGGCCTGTTGCTTCGGGACAAATGGGATACGGTGTCTAGCTCCATTCTGGGCGTGTTTGTTGCCGAGTTTCCCAATCTGTTCATGATCACAGGCCCCCAGGCGCCATTCGCTAATCTGCCGACCTCTATTGAGCAGAACATTATGTACATCGTCGATTGTCTTAAGAAGATGGAAAGCGAGGGATATGATCTCTGCGAACCACAGCAGAAGGCGGAAGATGATTGGGTGCAACATGTCGCCGAAATTCACGAGCAAACACTGATGGCTCAAGGCGATAAGGTACATTCCTGGATGATGGGTGCCAATTTAGAGAACAGAACTCCAAGGGTGCTTATCTACTTTGGAGGCGCCAACGTTTACTACGACCTGATGCGTTCTTCGGTAGATTCGGGTTTCCCGGAAGTGCAGTTTGAGAAGCTAGCGTCGTAAATTCGAAGCTATATGGATTGGTCGGGGCATTTATTGCGGTTATTGCCCAGGCCACCAACGACACATTCAACCTGACTGAACCATGTCGGGGTCCGTTTTTTCACCCTGCCTGAATGGTGCGAATGGGGTCACGACCATCCCATCCTTCGGACGCTGATTTAACCCGGTTGAACAGCTCGTAGATGGCAGGCGGGAACTCACCAACCTCAATTAACGGCCATCGCTGCCCGGCACCTCGCAGGTAGAGGACGTGCCCTTCTGGATCTAGTGACAGTTCAGCAAGTGTTTCGAATTTGCTGGCCTCAATGCTGAGCCGGAACTCGTCCATATTCTCAACGGTCACACACATATGATGCAGTAGACCTTCATGGCCCTCGTCCAGAAACTCCTTGTAGATGCTTGGCGTATCAGAGGTAGGAGCCACCAGTTCAATCTGGTTTTCGCCCCAGTATGCAAGGGCAACCGAGTACTCTGGTGTCGCGGGAGCATTACGATACAGGGCCTTTTTGTAGGTCGCCCTGTCGATCCGATAAAACGGTCCCACACCCATGACTTCTACCCAGTAAGCAAGGGCTGCGTTCATGTCCCGCACGACGAAGGCGTGCTGGATAACCGGTCCCAATACAGACGAATGCATTGTTGTTTTTCCTCGGTTGATCGCAACGAGGGTATGCAATCTTATAAGCTAAATCAATTTTCTCGTATACGAGGTTACGATGGTTGGAGTCCAATCTTGTTATTGTTGTTGCTATATGTGCCGTTGATGAGTTAATTAATGGATAGAATTTACCCATGGTAATTGCTCCGGGACACGGATTATGACAACTGAAGAAACGGGCGAGTATGTTAATAACTACGCTGATGAGACTGTTTATGAATTAACGGACGAACGAGAAGCAACGCTACTTGCGAAGCAGACTGAATGTACCTTCATGTGGACTAACTCCCAGGGCGAACCGGTCGATGTCATCATGAACTTCGTCTGGCGAAAAGGCAGCATCTGGTTAACAGCGACGAAGCAGCGCGCACGCATTGCCGCAATCAGGGCCAGGCCAAGAGTTGCCGTTGCCATTACCAGTCGTGGAACAATCTAAATCGGACCAGCGGTATTACAAAGTAACGGGCTCAGGATATCGGCAAGCTTGCGTTAAGCGGGTTCCTGGCCCTCTTAATTAAATCATACCAATTGCATCTGCAATGTCTCGCCACGGAACTCGATAACATCGCCATTAACAATCTTCTTCCGTCGACGGGTTTCAATCTCACCATTGACAGTCACTTGTCCGTCGCCAATGAGTAATTTTGCCTCGCCACCGGTGGTAACCAGTCCTTCGAATTTCAGGATCTTGTAGAGCTCAACTGGCTCTCGAGTGATTTCAACTTTTCTCATTGGTGGTTACCCTCGCACCATACCCCGAGTTCTTTAAGTTAGCTTGTTTGTACAGTGCCACTGGTATCGAGACGTAATGTCATATCGTAGATTTTCCAGCCTTCAGGCATCCGCCGTGCTTTTGAAATATAGGTGCCCAGGAAGTAATAGACAGTCAGATCGGGGTTTTTGTGCCATGCGTTCAGATAACTTTCCATCTGGGCTTCATCGCCATTAACTTCAGTAAGCTGTGTGCCGATTAAATGCTGGGTGCCGGTATAGTCCTTCAGTGCATCGCGACAAACGTCAGCCCAGGCGTTAGGACCTTTGGCAACAAAAGGGTCATCGCCGGTATTCGCTGTGCGGATATCAACATCGTCCGTATAGATGCTACGGTAGATCTCTCTACCTTCCTCAAATGTTTCTTTTGTGCCGTGACCAATCAAGTCCGTTGCCTTTGCATAAAGCCGTTGTAACGTTTCAATTTCGTGCTTGTCAGCAACGATAGCAAATCGATTTTCAGACATAGTGCCAGACCCTGTTTATTTTTAAAAAGAGTAAACTCAATGAGGAAATGAATCAATCTTATCCCGGCACTTTACGCTGGCCCTTGTAATTCCAATTTCGGTTAAGCGGTATGATCAATTTGACTGAGCTATACTTTGAACATCATGAATTTGAGAAGGTTTTTAGAACATGCTGTTAGAAGGTAAACGAATTATTGTGACGGGATCAGCCCGTGGTATGGGTGCGGCGACCTTGCGAGCGTATGTTCGTGAAGGTGCCCATGTTATTGGCATGGATGTTACCGATGACACTGGAGCCGAGGTCTCCAGTGAGGCGACTAAATCAGGTCCCGGTAAGGCAGGTTATATGCACGTTGATGTCTCGGATAAAACCAGCGTTGAATCGGTTTTTGCGAAAGCTGTGGCAGCAATGGGTGGGCTTGACGTACTTGCGCATCCTGCCGCAATTCAGCGCGCATCTGACGCCGGCGATGTTAGCGTCGAAGATTGGGACCTGATGTTTGCGGTTAACGTGCGCGGCACGATGTTAACGAACCAGGTTGCGGCTCGTTATATGAAGGATTCGGGTGGTGGTTCAATTTTAAATTTCGGTTCTATCTCTGGGCAAAGGCCGGAGCCCGGCGCTGCTGCCTATTCTGCCGCTAAGGGAGCTGTTCATTCCTGGACCAGGACTGCCGCAGGAACATGGGGGAAGGATAATATTCGAGTAAACGCCATTCTTCCTGCGATGGCGACGCCGATGTACGAGGAAGCGATGGCGACCATGACAGAAGATGATAAAACAGCGAGCTTCTGGCAGAACCATCAGCCAATCGCCATGGGTCAGAAGTACGGTGATCCCGACGAGGATTTAGGTCCGGTTATGGTGTTCCTCGCCGGTGATGGATCGCGTTTTATCACCGGGCAGATGATTCCGGTCGATGGTGGGCAAACAAACGTTAAGTAAATTTCAATATTGAATTCACTGACCGCCGTGCAATACGAAAAACGCTCGTTCGAGCTCCTCATGGCGTCGGTCAATGTCTGATTTGATGTAAGACTGGGTCGGTATGTAAAACAGTCCTTGCTTCAAACCCTGGAGCGCGAGTTGGGCGCATTGCTGGGTCGAGATCATGCGCTCGCGGAGTAGGGCTTCTACCTCTTTGCTGAACTGCTGCCGAATCTGCTGGTTTTCAGGATCTGTTTCGAGGACTTTGAACGTCGACGCCAGGCTCTCTGTCAGAACCGGGCCCGGCATCAGCAAACTGACGGACATACACGTCTGTTGAAGGTCAGCTCTCAGCCATTCTGCCAGCGCAAGCAGTGCATGCTTGGTCGCACCGTAGAAGCCAAAATTCAACCCTTCGTTACCGGCGGGTAGTCCGACCGAGTGTTCCGAGCCTGTAAACATAATATGCCCTGGACGATCAAGCGCGATCATCCTGGGAATGTAACTCTGCGCCAGATGAACGGCCGAATTGTAGTTTGTTGAGAAGATGTCGTTTACATCTTCCATCGATGCTTCCAGCGTGCTGGCGCTGAAACCGCGACCGGCGTTACTGAACACCACATCTATTGGGCCTTCATTAGCCCAGACGTCTTCCATAAGTTCGTCGACGGCCAGGCGGTCGGTACCATCACAGCGCATGGCTCGGATTGATCCCTGACTGGCTAGTTCCTCCTCGGTTTCTTTGCCGACGGCAATATCCAGGTTGGTGATAACAACCTGCGCACGCTCTTCAAGACAGGCCCTGGCGATGCCTTTACCTATGCCCCTTGCGCCCCCGGTGATCAGGACCGTCTTACCTTCCAATGAAGTTATCGTCATATTTTACCAACTGATTCCATGCAAAGGTTTCTATCTAATTTTTCTTAAGACTACTGCCAAAAAATATTTCTTCAAACTCATCTCGCGAGTTTACGCGTGGGAAGGCGGTGTCAGGTACTGGTTTATCCAAAAATTGGCAAAGCGGCTCCCAGCCCTCGCGAACGTTGTAGGTCAACAATCGATCCGGATCGATGGTATCCACGACTTCTTTCGTATGCTGGTTAAACATTCTGATGGCGTGTTCAGCGTCATCAATCTCACCGCCAAAAGCTGCGTTGACGACGAGCTCGGTCCCCAGGTTTTTTGGCTGACCGGTATTACTTGCCTGCATTCTTTTTCGTATCACGCCAAGTGTCGTTGCAGACATGCTTTCAAACCACTCAAGCGGATCCCTGATGCTTAGTAGTACTTTTGCTTTTGGGTAATAGTCTGCCAACTCCTGGTAGAAGTGGCAGGCCGGCCAGTCGACTGTGGCTTTATACCCTTCGAGCAGGCTTTCCCAGTTAACCGTTTTTGCATCAATTGCCTGTAGCCATTTTTCTGGTTCGCCAGGATTTCGTATGACCTCAATCATGTGATGGCATTTGTTGTAGCCCAATGTCTCTAACGCCGACTTGAGGGAAAGCGTGCCTGTGCGACCGTAGCCGGCCCCGATTAATGAAATAGTCATTACCAACTCCTCAGTTCGCTATGTTGGTGCAGTTTGCCATTGTAAGCACAATAAATTTTCAGCGACTTTAACGCCCTACATAAACATCAACCGACTGTACTCGACTAGCCGCAGGCGGGGAAATTGGTTTTTCCAGCAACTGGCAAAGTTTTAGCGTTGGATTCTGATCCAGCCGCATAACAACAAGGCTAACCATATGAAACTCTATGAATCCCGTTCCCCTAAGGCCCGTCGTGTGAACTAGTTCCTTGCAGGGAAAGGTGTTGACCTGCCTCGTGAGGACGTGAATATTCAAACCATTAGAAAATCTAATGGTCGAACACAAAATACGTAACCCAATGGGCCGCGTGGGGAGAGCAATGCGCAGCGCGAGCGATAAGCAACCTGGTCATCTTTAGGTCTAGCGCTAGACGGATTCATTTGGCAGATAATTAATCAAGCAGCCATAGGGGAATCCACTAAAGTTTTTTACGAACTTCACGGACTTTACTATTTTTCGCTGATGGTGCTTGATGGGCGTAATATTTCACGTAAGAAAGGTATGGCTATGGGGTCTGAATTTGCTCAACTCGACCGAATTACCGCCGATATTCAGGCGAATGACCTTGAATGGGTAGAGGTCGCTGAAGGATCGTACTTTAAGGCGCTAACGGTTCATGTGCCCACGAACACAGTGGCCTACGCATTCCGCATGGACCCGGGTGCGCCTGATTTTCCTTCTCACTTTCATATTTGTCGGGCGATGTCGTTTACGACCAAAGGCTGGTTTGGTTACCGTGAGGGTACTAACCGCGTCGACAACGGCATGTTTTCCTATGAGGCACCAGGATCATTTCATACGCCGTTCAGCGATTGCCCGGAAGGCTTTGAGGCGCGTGGTATTTTCGAGAGTGACAGCGAAGTCCTTTTGCAGAATCATGTTGAGCCGAACCCGAACAGCGAAATCCTGGGACTATTTACGGTTCAAGACTTTCTGGACATTGCCAGTCCGGAAACTCACATTGTCCATGCGGATGGCCGTGTCACAGGCGACCCGCATTTCAAGTATGACTTTTCCGAAGGGTTTGAACCTTCTTGAATGAATAGAGAAAACGAGATGGTAATTCACGGATATTGTGATGAGAGGTTCGCCAGAGTCAGGGAAGAGTTTGAAAAAAATTTTTCTGAACGTGGTGATGTTGGCGGTAGTTTTGCGGTCACTATTGAAGGCGAGTACGTCATCGACCTTTGGGGTGGTCACAGGAACGCTGAGAAGACGCTTCCATGGGAAGAGGACACCATCGTCAATGTCTATTCCACCTCAAAAACCATGACCTTTATTAGCACGCTAATGCTCGCAGATCGTGGAGAACTTGATCTCTACGCCCCGGTTGCTGACTACTGGCCGGAGTTTGCTGAGAACGGTAAGGCCGGTATAACGATAACCAACCTGCTCAGTCACAGCGCCGGTCTGCCCGCATTCAGTCGTCAGTTCTCAGCGGAGGAACTTTATGATTGGGATCTGGCGGTAAGTGACCTTGCGAACCAGGCACCTTTATGGGAGCCCGGTACACAAAGTGGTTATCACGGCGTGACGCAGGGATTCCTGTTGGGTGAGGTTGTGCGTCGAATAACCGGGCAAAGTTATGGCTCCTGGTTTCGTGAAAATGTGGCAGAACCCTTAGGTGCGGATTTCCATATTGGATTGCTAGAGCAGGACTTGTCTCGTGTCGCGGAGATATTACAGGACACATCGGCAGATGAGTCTGCGTTTGCCAACCTGGACCCGGAGTCTATGACTGCGAAGGTTTTCGGTGGTGGCGGTTCCAGCGGCGATGTGGCGAATTCGGCCGCCTGGCGACAGGCTGAAATTCCGGCAATAAACGGCCATGGCAATGCACGATCGGTGGTTCGCGCTCAGAGCGCGCTTGCCAACGACGGGCTGGCATTTGATACACAATTGCTATCGGCTGAAGGCGCTGGAAAATCTCGCGAGGTTCTCCTGGAGTCAACGGACCTGGTGCTGATGTTCCCTGTTAAATTCGCGATGGGTTATGCCTATGGTAGTGACTTCATTCCCATCTCCCCGAACAAGAATGCCATCTGGTGGGCGGGGCTTGGCGGGTCTACCTGTGTCATTGATCAGGAAAACAGAACCTGCTTTTCCTATGTGATGAACCAGATGAAGGCTTCCATGGTAGGTGATGAACGAAGCGGCAGTTTGTCGCGAACCCTGTACGAGGCCATGTAGGAAAGACCGATCTGTATCCTTGATAGCTGATCAGGGATAGCTGATCGGGGCCTACTTCAATAATTGATAGTCTCTTAAGTGAAACCATTTCCGCGAAAAAATAAAATTGACCACGGATTCGGGTGACAGACTAGTCACCTCGCCAGTCTTACCTTTTCTATAGAAGGATTTACAGCTGCCGTTTTGCCAGACGGTTGATTTCATGGCATTTTTCATTTTTGTCATATATTCGCGTTGAAGATCGCTTCTAACATCGATGGCCTTAATACTTTTATCCCGTTTTACGGTGCCAATAGCATCAACCGCATAATTGACCATTGCCTCCATATAACTTATCTGCGAACTATGACCGGTGCCAGTGTTAGGACCGTTTATTTTGAAATAGTTAGGGTAGCCTGAAACGGTGATCCCTTTATAGGCAACAGCCTCTGTCTCCCATTCACTGTTCAGGTTTCGACCATCCCTCCCATAAACCTGAAACGAGAGCATCTTTTTTATATTGGTATAAGCAAAATATCCGGTGGCATAAACAATGATATCCAAAGGGATATCTTTACCATCTTTTGTTCGAATCCCTGTTGGGGTTATAGCCTCTATGCCGCTAATATCAACATCAACATTGTCCCGGGAAAGTGCGGGAAGGTAAGCGTTTGATGGTATGACGCGCCTGCAGCCCAGCTCATAGTCCGGCATCATATGTTGGCGCAACTTGTCGTCATCGATATATTTTATAAGATTCCTTTTTAGACTTAGCTTATAGAAATACTTAATAAAGTTGCTGAGCTTTATCGTCAAAGGATAACGGCGAAAGCCAATAAACCGCACTTCATGAATAGAAAATATGATGAAGCGGTTGAGTTGGCGTATCCCTGGAAGGTTCATTATCGTTTGTTCAATAGGACTGTAATGTCTATCTGAACGTGGAAGTATCCACTCAGGAGTTCCCATAAAGACTGTTAGTTTTTTAACCTGGTTAGCAATTGCTGGAACGACTTGAGTTGCTGAACATCCCGAGCCAATAACACCGACATCTTTTCCTTCATAGGGAACATTGTGATCCCACTGGGCTGTATGAAAAAGTTTTCCCTGAAAAGATTCAGCGCCACTAATGTATGGTGTATTGGGGTTTGCCAGCACTCCGCTGGTATCAATAATGAAGCGGGCGATATAGCGCTCACCTGATTCCACCTCAACGTGCCACAAGGCCTCGCGTTCATTATAAGTGATTGTCGTGACGGTCTGATTTGCTCTTGTATTACTTCTAATATCAAACTTGTCTGTGATGAAATTCGTATAATCGAGCAATTCGCTTTGAGGGGCATATCTTTTCTTGAACTTGTAGGGAACAAAAGAAAATGAATACAAGCCAGTTGGAACATCCACCTCGGCGCCTGGATAGGAGTTATTCTGCCAGGTGCCACCAATATCAGATTCTCTTTCTAGCAAGACGAAATCATCAGTGCTTTCCTTTTTTAACCGTATCGCCGCTAGTAAACCTGAAAATCCGGTGCCGATGATGACGGTTTCAAAATATTTAGCATCGTCTTGCATAGTGATTATTTTATTTTTATAGATGCGGTTTTCGACAACAATGCAAAGTCTTAGTTCTCATAAACTTTGCTATCGCCAATAGCATCCTGTGCCACAGTTTGCGTTTTGAAATCTGTGGAATAAGCCTTTCGCCTCCATCAGAACGGACAAAATCAGAGCGTCAGTGTAAATCGAAAGACCCTTCGGCATTGTTTTGGTGGGGATTGTTTCGGTGGGGATTGTTTCGGTGGGGATTGTTTCGGTGGGCATTGTTTTGGTGGGCATTGTTTCGGTGGGCATTGTTTCGGTGGGGATTGTTTCGGTGGGGATTGTTTCAGTCGATGTTGGCGTAGCAGGCCAGGTCGTTACCGAATGGGATACAGGTCTGGGTTCTGGCGCACGGCCACCTGGGCTGGGTTCCTGCACCCATACGGGGTTTGTCAGCCTGTATTTTAGGTGCTTCAAGCACACATAAATGTTCACCTGATGCCAATCACAGTGTATCTTCACAGGACTCATAAATGGAATAGTGTCGTGAATCAAGTTGTTTTTATTACAGGAAGCGCGGTGGGTATTGGCCGTGAGGTGGCAACAAGCTGGGCGAAAGAATCCGCTACGATTGTTGCGCTGGACATAGACACGGCCGAGAACAAGATGACACACTCACAGGTTGAATCTGCTGGTGGCACCTGCCACAGCTATACCTGCGATATCAGTGATCGGGAAGCTGTACGTGCTGTTTTTGATGATCTAAAAGGGAAAATTGATCACATCGACCTGCTCGTGAATAACGCCGCAGTGTACGGTGACACCAAATTGACCTCCTCTGACTGGGACACTCAAACCCGAGCGTTCGATAACGCGATGGGTTCGTGTGCGATGGGTGCGTTTTACTGTACGGCGGCCGCTGTACCTTTGCTGGAAAAATCCGGTACGTCAAACATCATTAATATTCTGACAGATCATGTCCGCCCAGGATTCTACTTAACTGGTGGTCCCGCCACAGGATACGATTGCGCGAAGTTTGCGCTCTGGCGGTTGACTGAAAGCTGGGCAGAAGAACTCAAAGAAATGGGTATCCGTGTTAACGGGCTTTGCTTTGGCGCGACTGATACGCCGATGCTCCGCGAATTCGCACCGCAGATGATTGAAAATGGGATGAAGGTGGAAGATCTCGATCTGGCTATTCGTCATGTCATCAATCAGGGACCGGACGGGGACACAGGTGCCAGCTACGATTTTGGTATGGGCCCCACTCCCAGAGCCACCAGCCTGGAACAGATTGACGCGATCAGAAAGTAACGCGCGGCTCAGTTACCTGGAGGCGGACATCCGCGAATAGAGTGTCAAGAACTGCCGGCGGAATCGGAACTATTGCCGAAATCAGATATTGGGTAAAGAGAGGTTTGATTCCAGGGGCAGAAAGTTTCTGCAGGCAATTCATGTCCCTTACGGAAGACGCTGTCTGAATTCCTCGGAAATTAACTCCGCGGATCCCATAGTCTTCGGTCCGTATCTTTGGTGTAGCCTTTTCCATCTGGATAGGTAATGAGTTCCATCTGCATGCCCCAGGGGGTCAGAAAATAGCAAGACCGAAGTCCCGCTTCCGGGCCATCTATTATAGTTGGGCCGCCGCCTCCGGGCATGAGCCTTACTTCGTGTGCCCTTAGATGATCCATAGCGACATCTATGTCATCCACGTAGAGCGCGATATGGTGCCCGCCCCAATCGCTGTTTTTTGGCATTTCACGTCGCTGGTCCGGGCTCTCGTATTCGAAAAGCTCAATGTTTGTATTAGAGCCACAACGAAATTGTTTAACACGTCGGATCACTGCTCGAGGATTGACGTTCAACATGTCGAGCATAAAGTCATCTTCATTTGATTCAAAAGGACCCATTTCATAGAAAGGTTCTAAACCCAGAACATGGGTAAAAAAATCGACGGCTTCGTCGAAGTCTGGTGCTGTAATGCCTAAATGATCGGTGCCGCGTAATCCTGGTAATCCTTTCGAATGAGTCATATGCGTTTTCTGAATGGCTGATTGTCCGGTACTTTACACCCTGGATAAATCCGAAGACAATTAGATAGAGGAGATGTGTTATGTCTGAAGAAGTAGTACCAAAGTCCGGTGAGGCACGATGTCCGGGTGTTAGTGTTCAGGACTTGTTGGACGAGGATTCCCGAGATGTCCCCAGCTACTTAAGAAAGCAAAGTTATGAGTTTTTAGGAGATCAGGACATTCCTTTCGAACGTTATATCACGAAAGAATATTTCGATAAGGAAGTAGAAAACCTTTGGTCAAGAACCTGGCAATGGGCTTGCCGTGAAGAACATATTCCCGAACCGGGTGATTACTATGTCTATGACATAGGGCCATACTCAGTGATCGTGATGCGGACAGAAAGCGGTGCAATCAATGCATATCGTAACTCCTGTATGCATCGCGGCACCAAACTGAAACCGTCATTTAGTTCAGGCAGCAGCAAATCGATTCGTTGTCCTTACCATGGATGGGACTGGCATCTGGATGGGCGTATAAAGAGCCTGCCTTGTGAATGGGATTTTCCTCACGTAGATAAAGCAAAGACAGACCTCTCCTCCGTCCATTGCGATGTGTGGGGAGGGTTTGTGTTTATCAACCTGGAAGCTGAGCCGATGCCGCTGCTCGATTATTTGAATCCTTTGCCCGAACACATCCAGAGCAAGGTATTTGAAGATCGGTACATCGCGCAACACATTCAGAAAGAACTTAACTGTAACTGGAAGATTGCGTCGGAAGCTTTTCTGGAGGCTTACCACGTTATGGAAACTCACAGTCAACTGATGCGCACCAATGGTGATGCAAATACCCAGTATGACTTTTATGGAGACCACGTCAGTCGGCTGATTAATGTGGCGGGGATACCAAGCACCTTCTGCGAGGAAGAGCTCACCGAACAACAGATCCTTGATATGTTTCTAGTGGGCGATCGTGATGATGTGGCGGATGAACTGGTGGTCCCCGAAGGTGCAACAGCGCGACAGGTAATGGCGGAGCAGTTCCGCCAGAACATGGCTAAATCCGGTCAGGATATTTCTCAGGTGAGTGACTCGGAGATCGTAGACTCGATAGCGTATTTCGTGTTTCCGAACCAACAGTTTTTCTCGGGTGTTTCTTTCCCAATTGTTTATCGATTCCGGCCTTTGGGAATGTCTCACGACAAAGCACTGTTCGATCTAATCCTGCTGAAACCTCGGCCGGTTGGTGAGGTTGTTGAGCCTGCGGAGCCGGTCCGGCTGAAGGTTGAAGAATCTTATACGACGGTGCCCGGTATGGACCCCTATGTCGGACATGTATTCGATCAGGATACCGGTAATATGCAGGCAGCTCAGGAGGGCGCGGCCACGGCCGGTAAATCGGGTGCGACCCTGGCTAACTATCAGGAAATTCGTGTCAGGCATTTTCACGAGACGCTAACTAAATATCTGGAAAAAATATAATGAACACCATTCTGATTACTGGCTCAGCCAGGGGCATTGGCTGTGAATTGGCGAAACAGTACTCCGAAGCAGGCTGGCGAGTTTTTGCAACAACCCGCAACCCTGATAAAGCCGATCAATTAAATGCACTTGCCGCATCCATGGACAATTTGACGGTCCATAGAATGGACGTAGGAGATACGCAGTCGGTTAATGCCTTCGCTGCTGAATTGAGCGATCAGCCGATCGATGTCTTGCTGAACAACGCAGGGGTCTGGGGTGGTCTAGAGACACAGACCTTCCAGAACATGGACTACGACAACTGGGCGTTTGAGTTCAACGTCATGGCAATGGGGCCCTTCCGTGTCATCCAAACCTTATTACCCAATGTGCTGGCAGGGCAGCAAAAAAAGGTTGTTACCTTGTCCAGCCAGGTGGCAGCACATGTTTACGACCACCTGATCGGTTATTCCTACGCCAGTGCCAAAGCAGCGGTTAATCGTCTTATGACGGGGCTGGCGACAGAATTGAAGGAGCAGGGTGTGATTGTGGTCCCCATGCATCCAGGTTGGGTGAAAACTGACATGGCAGGTGATGTGGCCGATATCGAACCAGGCGAAAGTGCCGAAGGAGTCCGCGAAGTCATCAGTAAAATGACGATCGCAGATACGGGCACCTTTCTGAAATGGACCGGGGACATTCACCCATGGTAGATCACGAGTCGTCTTTATTTATGCCGGCTCTTTACTCTTCCCCCACAACTCTGGCACCTTAGCAGTGTCGATTAATAGAGGCAGGTCAATATGAACGCAGGCTACAACCCCGACTTTAACCCCACCGGCCTTGAGGGCGGAGTGGATACCAATGACATCCCATGGATGACCTTGCCTCAAGCGCCAGGCATGGCGATAAAACCACTGCGTGCCAGTAGCGAAAGCGGCATGTTCAGTGCGGTGATTCAGGTAAAGGGCGGGACAGAGCTAAAGAATCTCGTGTATCTGGGTGCAATGGATATGCTTGTGCTTTCTGGCACGCTGAGCTATCCGGAGGGCCCCATGGCGGGAACTCTTGAGCCAGGTACCTGGGGTTACATTCCTGCGAATGCGAAAGTAGACAGGTTTATCGCTACCGAGGATGTTGAGTTTCTCGGTAACTTTTATGGCGCTGTGGCCTTTCTTAACGAAAATGGTGGCGTCTTCAGTATTCTGACAGCGCTGGACCTGATGGCAGCTGCCAGGGAACAGGGTGTGACGTTAGTCCCCAATACATTGGCCGAGTGCATGCAGGAAAGACCGCCTGCCTATCAGGGGCAGGCAGAACCACTGGCAATTGCCGGAACGGACACCAAAGCACTCGTCTCAGAGGCAGAGAATATTGCAGATGTAGGCCGCAGTGTGCACCCACATTTTGTGGATACCCGGGCGATCCCCTGGATCGAAAATCCCTCGGTGCCGGATATGGGGCTGAAGGTGCTAAGAGTCAGTGAAGAAACAGGTATCACGTCGCTGATCGTAAGACACAACGGTGTTGCGGGACCTCACTATCATTTGGGTGCCGCGGACTTCATGGTGCTGAACGGTCGTATTGGTTATCGGGCTGGCCCGCCAGAGGGATATGGCCCAGGCGTTTGGTTTTACGAGCCGGCCGGTGCGCGTCATGAAGAAACCCAACGTGTTAGCGATGAAGATCTAATCTACACGGCGAATGTCTATGGCCCTTTGCAGTTTGATGAAGGTCAGGGAACGCCAATCGTCGCGGTTCAGTCGTGGATGCAATATAAGGAGATGGCGGTTGCGGCTGGTGTTGACCTGGTCCACAACACTTTTGAAGGTGATTCATCTCTGCTGGCCTGGGCGCCTATAGGGATAGCTGCAAGCGAGTGAATCAGTACTTATCGTGTGCAAGAAAAAATAACAGGGCATTTGCCTGTGTGCAGCCCATCTGGTTGAAGAGGTTCTGGCGAAACCTCCGGTCAGGTAAAGTGTACAGGGTCTCCATATCCCTTTAACCATGAGTAAGACTGAACCTGGGGCGATGATGAAAGTATTGTTAGCAATTGTTGCATTGAGCCTGTTGCCCGAGCTTGCCGGTGCAGCGAAGCCTTATATGGAAGAAGTGCTGACCTTGGAGCAAGCACAGGACCTGGTTGCTGGTTGCGAGTCCTATTCCGCGAAGCACGAGCTCGCGGCACTTTCGATGGCTGTTTACGATGCATCCGGGAATTTGAAATTCTTCGCGCGTCAGGATGGCGCGGTGTTCGTAACCGTTGAATTTGCACACATTAAGGGCCGTACAGCTGCGGTGTCTGCTTTGGCTACCAGCGAACTTGCTGAGATCGAATTCGCGGACCAAACGCAACCGTTAGGCATTCGCTATCTTGATCATCTTACGGTAATTCAAGGTGGAGTAGCCGTGCCGTCGGTATCGGGGCAACATCTAGGTGGCTTTGGTGTTTCTGGCGCGCCGGCAGAGCATGACGAGGCTTGTGGATTGGCTGGTGTTAAGAATATGTTGGCGCCGATCAAATAGTGGCTAAACACATGAGCGACCTGGCTGCGAGCAGTAGACAAGTCGGTTTCAGTTTATCGCAAGGTTTGGCACTTACCGGAAGCAATATATTGCCACAAGTGTTGGCCGGTGAGGAATCAAGTGAGTATTCAGCTGTAACACCTTAGAGATGATCTTTTGAGCAAAGGGTAGACATGAAAGAATATAAACCGGGCGTATTGAACTCCTGGATGCTTGCATCTTATGGCGCGCCGGCCATGCCGTTGGCGATGGTCGGACTTCCGATGGCGGTTTACTTGCCCGCAGTCTATGCAGATAGCGAAGGGTTCGGTCTTGGCCTGGCCTTTGTAGGGCTCGTTCTTGTTCTTGCCAGAGTTTTTGATGGCGTCACTGATCCTGTCGTCGGATTTCTGTCCGATCGGCTTAGAACGCGCTGGGGGAGACGAAAACCGTTTGTCCTGTTAGGTATGCCGATCTACATATTCGGCATCTGCATGCTGTTCATCCCACCGATCACCTTTCGCGAGGTGAGCCTGCTTGGTTTGACTGTCAACAGTGGTTACCCCTGGATGTTAATAATGCTGGTCGTTACCTATGTGGGCTCAACCATTAAGGATGTTCCTTACAGTGCATGGGGGGCAGAATTGTCCCCTGATTATCACGAGCGCACACTGGTGACCAGTTGGCGCGAGGGCTTTGCGGTCACGGGATCGCTGATTGGTGCCTTCACGCCCGCAATCATCTTCTTTTTCGGGTACAGCAAACCTACGGACGCTGTGTATTTTCTGTCTCTGGCGATAGCCATCATTATGCCGATACTGGTGATCAACACCGTGTTCTCGGTACCCGAGTTCAAGGTGACCGAGACCAAAAAAGATGACCTTTCGCTAAAAGACAGCTTGAAGTACGTATGGAAGAACGAACCTTATCGGCGCCTGGTGATTGCATTTTTGTTCTCGACGATTGGCGCGGCGATGACCAACACCTTGAGTTTCTTTTTTGTGAAACACGTCCTGCTTGCAGGCGATTTGTTCGGCTTCTATCTGGCGCCGTATTTTCTGTCACAACTTATCGCCATTCCTCTGTGGTTCAAACTCTCTCGTCGGATAGGTAAGCACAGGGCGACGATGGTTGCGATCGGTTGGTATGCGTTGTGGGCTTCCTTAATTCCACTGATCGCCATTGCGCCCCTCGTTTGGTTTGATGCTTTTCAGATCTCGAACCTGCTGACCTTCCTGCCTGAAGAAGCTTACGTATCATCGGTCGCCTATTTTGAAGGCATCCCGACCGGCAAGTTTCTGTTTTTTATTGTCATTATGTGTCTGAAAGGGTCGTCAATTGGTGCACTATCAGCCTTGCCTTATGCGATGGCGGCCGATGTGGTTGATGTCGATTCCAGCATGACAGGCAAGCGTCAAGGCGGAGCCTATTTTTCTATTTGGTCGATGACGCGGAAACTTGCTTATGCCCTGGGGCTCTTTGTTGGCACCGGTCTCGTCGTGTTCTGGGGGTTTGATTCCCTGGCAGATCCAAGAGACACGACCAACACGCCGTTCTCTTTGCTGATGTTGGCCGTTACCTATTCGATTATTCCGGCGATGTTCAAATTCGTTGCTATGCCGCTATTCTGGAACTACCCGCTAACGGAACAGAAAGTTGCAGAGGTTCAGGCTCAGATTTTAGCTCAGAAAGAGGGCCGAGCAGAAATCCAGGAGCAGTCCTGATCAAACTGAAGGACTGATAATGTGGTGCGGCTAGGGGTTTATTTTCGCTCCTCCGATACCCACCGGTGCGCTCTGGCCGTTAGCCCGGGCCTTACTGACGACATCCCGTAAAGTAAAGCAAGCATTGAGTTCTTGTTTTGTAGAGTTTGGCCCCAACTCACCTACACGCTGGTATTCGCCGCTATCAGCCGCTAACCGAAAATCCACTGTAGAACCGGCAGCCTCTTCCACCAAGCCTCTGGCGCCGAACCCGTGACCTTCATTGGTTTGTGCGGCATTCGTTGCTTGATAGCCCATGCGCTGAAGGAGCTTCGGGCTCGCTCGCTTTAGCACTTCAGGTCTGACTGACAGCATCCAATTTTCCTGCTGCCGTATTAACGGATGTTGCATACCGTTGAGCATAACGATGCGGGGCAACGCTGTGTGATTAACACCCGTGCTGTGTAACAGTCGACCATCAGTGATGATCATGGTGCCTGCCCTGGCATCAATATTGATCGCTGGCGGCAGTTTGCCGACAGGATTTTGATTTCGAACCGCGGCTGACAAGACAAGATGGCTGCCGGGGATAACAAGTGTTCCACCGTTGGTTTCGTCAATGTCAGTGATCGGCGTCAGTATATTAATCGTTAAGGGGCTTCTGGAATCAAGCGCGATATCCTGATCTTGATGCAAAGCCTGGGGTACTCCGCCCTGTAAAGAGATTGAGGCGATAAGGGAGGTACATATCCAGTTAGGTCCCAGCGCTTCTGTGACCAGTTGTTCTACCAATCCGCCCCCTTGGACTACAGATGGGTGTTGCTCTATTAGTCCTTCGAAGCACCGTCCTTTGTTAACACAGCAATTGATGTTTTGTCCGCTCGGGGTTTTCTGCGTGATACCGGCAAGCCTTTCGCCTTCTGCTTGCTCAAGAACGCGCTGCCTAATAATGGCCACCTGATGATCAGAAAGTGCGTTTTCAATTTTGCAGTATCCCCACTTCAGCATGTCGGACCGCAGGCGTTTTATGTCTTTAGTGGCTTTTGGTAGATCCTCGTTTTTCCAATAGGCATGTTTTGAACCAATAGTGGTGTCGTAATATGAGCCTGGTTTGAACTCCCATTCCCCCCATTCACGGCTTCGCTTTGGCGGCACAAAATAGATTTCAGGGTTGTCCTTAAAAACTGATTGCATTGGGTCTTTCGATGATAACTCTGCGTGATACATCTGAGCGTCAGGGTTAGATTGTGAACTGATGTGGGCGGGGTCAAATTCGACAGGGATGGAACTCATGCTCTGAATCTCCTCGAATAATTCTGCGTCGTTTTATGTCGTTGCAAGAGTACACGTAATTTGCACGCCGTTCGATAGGCTAAAATAACGCCACCCATGCTTATTCGGTTTATAAGTCTCTAAGTCTCTAAGTCTCTAAGTTAAGGGGCGCTATTGGATTGTCAAAGTCTGACCAGGTGTCGAAATTTGTCTGAGACCTAATGGGTTTAATCGCAGTGAAGCCCCCCGCAGATAATACTGAGCTGCGGTTAAAGGGTTCAGAAGCCCGTGTTCATAAGGGCGATTGGC
>DTZW01000252.1 GCA_012961165.1 Gammaproteobacteria bacterium
CGACGGTTATTATCCTCGGTGATGCACGTAACAACTATGGAGACCCCAAGTCGGAGATTCTAAGGGAGGTTTATGACAAAGCCCAGAGGGTCATATGGCTGAACCCTGAACCAAAATCCAGCTGGACCGTAGGTGATGCGGAAATGAAGAAGTACGCGCCCTGCTGCCACCAGACCGAGGTCTGCAATTCACTCGTTCACCTGGAACGAGTCGTTGGTAACCTGTTAAGAGTCGCCGTTTGAGTCTGGTTAATTCTCTCCAGAAGCGACCTGGGCTATTTCAGCTCAGGTTGGCCCCTCGGAGGACAGTTCATCGGCACGACAAACCCGATTTAAATCGGCTGGTGAGTCCATGGTGATAGATCCACCAATGATGAGCAAAATCACCGATATATCGATATAACATGCAATATATTCACATTTATCGGCTTTGATGGAACATTTATAACGAAATTAAATATCAATATAACGAAATTAAATATTAATATAATGAAATTAAATATTTACCTATTCTTGATCGCAAATTAGCATTATGATCACGCGCTGCCATGATATTGGCTTAATCATAGATACACCATCAAGACGGCAAACACGCAGATAAAATCAGGCGTTTGCCGAAAACATCATCATCTAGTTAGGGGGATTTACCATGTCAAAGAGAAGACCAGTCTCTGTGGCAGTCGCTACTGCCTTAGGCGTCGCGTCTACTGCAGGAATGCTGACCGAAACAGTTTACGCAGAAGACGAGAATATTGTTGAAGAAATAGTCGTCACCGGATCGCGCATCAGGCGTGCAGATATTAACAGTGCTAGTCCAGTTACCGTAATCACGCGACAAGAAATTGAGAACAAGGGCATTACCGATATTGGCTACTTGCTGCAACGGATGCCGTCAATGTCCGGTTCACCTATCGGCACTACGACCAATAACGGCGGTAACGGTTCCGTACAGGTCGACCTGCGCGGGCTCGGTCCAATCAGAACGCTGACCCTGGTCAACGGTAAGCGAACCGTCGATGGTGGTGACTATCAAACCATTCCAGCCACCATGATTGAACGCGTCGAGATCTTGAAGGACGGTGCTTCTGCGATCTACGGTGCTGACGCGGTCGCCGGTGTTGTTAACATCATCACACGAAGCGATTACGAAGGGTTCACAGTTGAAGCGTTTACCGCTGACTTCGAGGATATGGATTCTGGCGCACAAAACAGCCTGAATCTTATCGCTGGTAAATCGTTCGACGGCGGCAACTTCATGTTTGGCGCTGAATATGTAGATCAGGAAGAAGCCTACCAATCTGATGCTCCATGGGACTATTTCCAGAACTCATGGTACATATACCCAGGCGGTTGCGAAAATCAACTAACAGCACCTTATGACGGCACGACCTCTGGTGGTTGTTACATCATTGGCTCGTCACGTATCCCGGAGTCAAGGTTGCAATTTGCCGATCAGGGACGGTTCATGAATGAAGGCAATGGCCTCACCCCACATGACGGACGTACCTATAACTATGCGCCAGTCAACTATATCCAGACGCCCTACGAGCGAACCAATATCTTCGGTAACATCAATTATGACCTGACTGATGATATTGAGCTGACAGCGGAGGTGCGATACAGCAAGCGTAAATCATCTCAGGAACTGGCACCGCAGCCTTACAACTCGCCTACAGACCCGTCTTATCAGGGCGTTTTTGAGGGTGTTGCTTATTCCGGAATCTCCGAGGATAACTACTACCTGACTCAGGCAATCGATGCATACAACCTGACACCCGACGGTGTTGCAAGCCCGCTAAGATACGAGCCTGTCAGGGATGCCAGACGCAGAATGGTGGAAACAACACGACGGTTCGAACAGGACGTAGACCAGTTGCAGGTTAACGTAGTTGCTAGTGGTGAGTTCATGGACATGAACTGGGAGGCTTACTACAACAAGGGCTGGCAGGATTGGACTTCAACTGACTACGGTCAGTTCTTCGGACCTAACCTTGGCAAAGCCATGGGCCCTTCCGCCGACCTTAATGGCGATGGTACTCCGGAATGTTATGCCGATATCAGCGACCCTAGTTCTCTGATTGCTGGTTGTGTTCCTATGAACTTCTTTGGCGGTCCTGGTGCACTTACGCCAGAGATGATCTCCTATGTAGGGGTTGTGCTCGTAGATACTGTTGAAGCTGAACAGGATCAGTGGGGATTCAACGTCTCCGGAAACGGCTGGGAACTTCCAGGTGGTGCAATGGGTTGGGCTGTTGGGTACGAATACAGAAAGGAACAGTTCACCTTCGTGCCAGATTCTGGCAAACAAAAAGATGAAGTCACGGGTAACACCGGCGCAGGTACTGAAGGTTCTTACAAAACAGACAGCATCTACGGCGAGCTTCTTTTACCCATTTTTGACAATGGCACCCAGTCTTTGGATTTCACTGCCGGTATACGGTATGACGATTTTGACACCTTCGGTTCTGAATCAACGTACCAGGTCGGTGTTGAATTCTATCTAATGGAAGACCTGAAGTTCCGAGCGACAGAGGGCGAGGTTTTCCGAGCGCCGAGTATTGGTGAAACCTTTGCTGGTCAGACAGATTCATTCCCGACCTACAAAGACCCCTGTATTCCAGCGGCTGGTTCACCATTACCGCCTGGATGTGCTCAAGTTGGCATTCAGTTCGATTCACAGTTACTGGCAAGAGTAGGCGGAAACCCCAACCTCGAACCAGAATTCGGTGATACAGTCACTGCGGGTATTGTCTGGGATCCAGAGTTCAACCTCGGTAACCTTAGCGTCACTATCGATTACTGGCAGACAGATCTCGAGAATATGATCAGCGCCCTTGGCGTAAATTATATCCTTGATGATTGCTACAATGCCCAGAATTCGGGCTCTTGTGCATTGATCACTCGCCGTGCTGACTACAGTATTGCGCAGGTGCTCGACGGACCACTGAACGTTGCACTGGAAACTGCAGGCGGCATTGATACAGAAATACGATTCATCTTCGATACCGATTATGGTCAGTTTGATACGGCCATGATCTGGTCTCACATGACTGAGCGTGACCGCGAAGCATTCCCGGGCGATTCTACGGAAGACAATGTTGGACTTTACACAGGCAGTGACGCATTCGCCGAAGACAAGATCAACTATTCGATTGACTGGATGAGAGGCAACTTCCGGGTTGCTTATCTAGGTGAATATATCAGTGAACTTAAGTCCGACGATGCTTTTGGCGTTGGCTATACTCAGAAGGTTGACTCTCAGCTTTATCACGACCTGACGTTTAAGTACACGCATCCAGGCAGTGGCGTAAGCATCAGCACCGGTATCAACAACGTCACTGATGAAGAGCCACCTTACATCGACCTTGGCTTTAACGCCAAAACGGATCCCGC
>DTZW01000253.1 GCA_012961165.1 Gammaproteobacteria bacterium
GCACACAATCGATTGAAGCTTGATCGAATCCCAATTCACGAAGCTGCAACATTCGCTCCAATAGAAATTGTGGATCTGAATAGAATTTCTTCCGACGTTCCTTGTCCAGCGGATCAGGAGATAGCGACATCTGCATACCAATCGATTCAGGATTCCTGCCTGCGGCTTCGGCATACCTCCGCACCCTCGACATACTTTCCTCCAAGGGTGGATCACCTCGAAGGGTCATGGCTATCCAGCCGTCAGCAAGTTCACCGACTCGTTTTAGCGTCCGCTCCGCTGTACCACCTACCCAGATAGGAATTCTCCCGCGCTGGGTAGGTTTCGGTTCCATCGCGATTTCATCGACCTGATAGTGAATTCCCTCGAAATTTACGTGCTCGTCTTCCCAGTAAGCTCGCAGAAGATGGATAGCTTCATCCATTCGACGCCCGCGTGTACTGAAGTTTTCCTGCAGCGCTTCATACTCTGATTGCTGCCAGCCAACGCCAACGCCCAGACGAATTCTCCCGCCGGAAAGAATGTCCAACGTACTCACCTGCTTTGCCACCAATGCGATCTGTCTTTGCGGTAACACCAGTACACCGGTGCCCAGGGTGATTTTCTCGGTAATAGCCGCTGCATAGGAAAGCATTGTCAACGCTTCCATGATCGGCATCTGAGGTGAATAAAAGGGTTTAGGGCGTGTTTCAGTGGGATAACCCATGACGACGTGATCGAACATATCGAACTGGTCGAACCCGATGTCTTCAATACCGCGGATGAGTTTTTGTACATCCTCGGGACCATTTCGATACATTACGCTCGGAAAAACGACACCAATCTTCATAAGATCTCCGAAAGAATGCAGGTTATGTTATCAGCCAATGACGCAAAGAAGGGCAAAGCATACGTAATTCCTCCATCACTCTTTTGAGTGAAATTATTTGGTAGTATCAATGAAACCACTCGGCTATCGTCGCTGTATACAGTGAAGCATGTGTCGACGAGCTGATCGTTTCAGACACTAGGCGTGAGATTGAAGACATGATTAAAGCCTACCTCCCTGATTCAGCAGATAGGCTGCGTATCCACTTTGCGGCAAACTGAGATCGTTAACGCCAAACCATGTGGAATGAAACTAAAGAACTGATCAAACTGGGTTTACCCATGGCTGTTACCCAGTTTTTTATTATGGCAATGGGTTTTCTGGATACCGCTATGGCAGGAAACTATGCCTCGGTGGATCTGGCTGGCGTTGCGCTTGGGGGCAACATCCTCTGGCCTGTATTCATGCTGGTGTCAGGGCTGAACATGGCGCTTACACCCATGTCTGCGCAATTACGGGGTGAGGGTCGGATTGCGGCCATTGGGCCGCTTGTTCGACAGGGGCTATGGCTCGCGCTGATTGCCTCGGTGATAACCGTCGCCATCATGTTAAATGCCAGACCGATTTTTTCTTTGTTTAATGTTGATGCCGAGGCTGCGGAAATAGGCGTTCGTTATCTTGATGCAGCTGCCTGGGGTATTCCTCCCATCCTGATGTACGTAACACTTCGCTATGTTTGTGAGGGTCTCGGACACACACTGGAACCCATGATCATTGTCGGTACAACGCTGATTGTTAACGGTGTACTGAATTATATGTTCATCTACGGCAAGTTCGGTTTACCTGAGATGGGTGGTGAGGGTTGTGGTTGGGCGACTGCTATCTCGATGTGGGTTGAATTTATCTTGATTCTTGGTCTTCTGTCACGACCCTGGCTGCGGGAAACTGAACTGGCCAGTCGTTTTGAATGGCTACATTTCGAGAATCTGATCAGTATTCTGAAGGTTGGTTTGCCCATTGGGGTGACGATTTTTCTCGAGATGGCTGTCTTTTCGGTCGTGGGTTTTCTCGTTGGTTCACTCGGTGTCACAGCTTTGGCTGCTCACAGTATTGCCGGAAACATTAACTGGGCAACATTCGTCATTCCAATGTCACTTGGCTCGGCCATCAGCATCCGGATCGGTTTCTTCGTTGGCGCAAGGGATTTCAAACACGCAATGAGGATTGCCAAACTTTCGTTTCAGATTTCGCTGGGATATGCAATGTTAACCAGCCTGGTGCTCATAAGCGGGCGACATGTAATCACCGGGCTATACTCTAACGATCCGGTTGTGCTGCAGTTAGCAGCTAGTCTGCTGATTATCGTCGCAATCTACCAGATAGTCGATTGCCCCCAGGCGACGATGGTAGGTGCGCTGCGAGGTTATAAGGACACCAGAATCCCTGCCATTTATTCTTTTGTTGGTTATTGGGTGCTTGCTCTGCCGCTGGGCCTGGTACTGGGATATGGATATATCGGTGAGCCGATGGGTGTTTATGGATTCTGGCTGGGCCTGGGTCTCGGATTATTTGTTGTCTCGCTACTGGCTGGACGTCGTCTCTATCTGACCAGTCAGGATGACGAGCGCATATTGAAATTTGCACAAATTTGATATCGAGGAACGGCAGACCCAGGGCTGTATTTCTGGTTCTAAACTGGACTGGTCAGGGTTGGTTATGAGCCTGGGAAGCCTGCCCTCCAGAAATAGCTGCGCCAATGACATCATGCATCCATTGCGCGGAACCGGGAAAACCGCCAAAGCTGAACAGGTGAATGCCGAAGATGTTGTTTGCGGTATGCGTCGCGCAGTGATGGGCAATGATTTGCAGCTGCTGGGTTGGGTCAGTATGCATAACCAGAGTTGCAGCCTTGATCCCTAGTTTTTGTAGTGCCCGCAGGGACGTGCTTAGTCCGCACAGGCGGGCATAGCGCATCAGCGATACGAAATCCGTTGGTCCCGCCATACCGGCATACACTGGTACGCCGGGAACCTCCTTGGCAAGAGTTATACAGAATTGGATGACGTGTAGCGGTGCAAAGGTAAATTGTGTCAGCACCGATGCGCCAATACCAACTTCGGTAGCCTCAAGGTATTGACCACTCTTCACTACTGCAGACAGGCGCTCATCCTCGATTTGCGCGACATAAACCGCCGCATTCCAGGCCGCAAACAGGGTGGATGTGCCGATGCTGGATTCCACTTCATTCGGGAGTGTGTGCATGTCGTAGCGAAAAATAGAGCGTGAGCCGGTGTAGGCGTTCAGTCAACTCAAAACAATGATTCGGGAAGCAATCCCAGAATCTTTCACGCTGCGCATAATGGCCAGACGGGTGCTCAGCACTGTTCTGTTACTCGCAATAGTCATCGTTGCACTGGCAACCAGTGACGATCTTTACCAAATGGTTGCTGTCGGAACAGATGAATTGCTCACCACTGAGAATTTAATTCTGATTTCATTGCTTTATGCCTGTTGTCTGGCAATACCTTTTATGCCGGGTGTTGAACTTGGTTTACTGATTATGTTTGTACTTGGGCTTCAGCGGGTGGTGGCAGCCTATACCGCGACGCTGGTAAGACTCACGACTGCTTTTCTAGTCGGCAGGCTGGCATTCAACAACGCCTTCAGAACGGTTTCTTCCGAAAAAATGAAACGTCTTCTCGAAGCGCTAAAAACCCGCCCTTATCTTCTCATTGCACTCCTGTTGAACCTGCCAGGAAACTGGGTTCTTGGCGGGGACGGGGGTGTTTCGCTGATGGCGAGGATGAGCTGGTCGGTCAGCTTTCAAAGATTTGTTCTAACAGTAGCTCTAGCGGTTGCACCCATTCCAATGTTAGTTGGTTCCGGTCTCGTCGATCTGGACCCTGAGATTTTAACAACTGCTCAGGAACCGTCCTGGAGCGGTATGTTGTCCATGTCTGTCGTCTGCGAGGATACAATTTTTTAACCGCCCTGGCTGACCGAAATTACGCCAATCCAAATACCTTCGCGCCGTTGTCCCAGAATATTTTGCGGATACTCTCTTCACTTAATGGTTGTTGTTCAAGTGCGGCAAACCCGGCAGGCCATGTACCATCCGGGTGCGGGTAGTCCGTATTAAAGGTGATGTAGTCATCGCCCACTAAATCTACCGCTGCAGGCAGGGTCATCTCATCGCCCCGACAGGCGACCAGAAAATTAGATTTGAAGTATTCAGTCGGCCTCTTTTTGAGAAGTGGGTGCTCGGCGCGGCCGGAAAAGTCGTAGTGTTGCTCCATGCGTTGCAACCAGTAAGGTAGCCAACCGACGTCTGCTTCGACGTGGACTATTTTGAGCTTTGGATGCTTCTCAATCACGCCAAACCAGATGAGTGACATCATCGCCACCATCGCTTCGAATGGGTGCGCAATGATGTGCCCGGCCGTGTGGGTGTGCATCCGGTCTCCATACGAGGGAAGGTGAGGTGAGCCGGAATCGTGAATACAGACTGGCTTGCCGATTTCTTCAAGCACCGCCCAGAGTGGTTCGAGATCATCATGATAGTAGTTTCGACCCTCAACCGGGTTGGGCCTGATATAGAAAGCTGCTGCGCCTTTGCCTGCCGCTCTTTGAGCTTCCTCAATCGCATGGGTCGGTGACTGGACAGGTAGCATGGCAGCCATCAGCAATTTGTCACTTGCGACGCTACAGTACTCGAGGCTCCAGTCGTTATAGGCGCGACAACAGGCTCCGAGCAAATCCAGATTCTTAAACGGTTTTCCAAGCAGTTGACCGCCTGCTGTCGGATAGATCACCTGGGCATCGACGCCATGTTCTTCCATGTCCGCGAGTCGGCTCGCAGGATCAAATCCGCTGTCTCTCGCCGTTTTGAATTTCTTCATGCCCTCAACGACCGCTTCATGGAATTCTTTTGAATCCATTGGATAGTTGCCATCCTGTTTGGCGAGTGGCTCACCTTCGACCATCATTGTAGAACCACCATTGCTCGTACCTTGCGCCGGGGCACGATCAGCAAATTCAACGTCAATGTACTCCGCCCACATTCCAGGCGGTTCGATCTGATGGCAGTCCGTGTCCAGAACCCGATACCCGTTGCGCATTATTGTCTCCACGATGCGTGTTGGCCAAAACTAGCGCGATTGGTACATCCATACAAGTCAAGTGATTGTCTCGGCCTTCCGATTACAATATGGTGGAAGCCATGACGGAATTAATCGACACTATCTGGAAGGGCGCGCAATCCGGAGAAATTACTGCCGAACTGCCTGATCTTGAGATAGATGAAGGTCAGCTTCTGCAAATTGAGCTGCTTGGCAAGTGGCAGTCCACAGGCGAGCATCTGGCGGGCTACAAGGTCGGATTAACTTCCGGTGCCGCGAGAAATGCCTTTGGTCCCGGGGTTCGACCTTTTGGATTTATACTAGAGAGTCGAGTGCTGCAATCCGGCGCAAGCCTCCCGCTCACCAGGAACCTCGGCGTGGAAAATGAACTGGTGTTTCGAGTCGGCAAGAGCATCAAAGCCTCAGGAGTAAACGCGGAACGTGCGAGGGAGGTAGTAGACGGCGTTGCGCCGGGGTTCGAACTTAACCAGCACCGTCTGAAACAGCCTGGATCTAATGGCATCAGGATCGCAGATAATCTTTCCCAGTGGGGCATTGTTGTTGGTGATTTCCAGGACGTGGATCGACCTTACGAACAACTCAACGTCCAGTTAGAGAAAAATGGTGAGATTGTGCAAGAAGTTGCGGCATCCGGTCATATCGACGACCATTTCGTATCAATTGCAGCGCTGATTAACCGGTTACATCGTTTCGATCGCGGTTTGCAGGCTGGCGAACTTGTGATAACAGGCTCCTTTACCAGGGCCACCGTGTCTGAACCCAGCGTCTGGTGTGGCGACTTCGCTGGTCTGGGAAAGGTTACGCTTGAGGTGACGCTGTGAAGATCCTGATAATCCCTGGTTTGACGCTCCCGGAAGTCAGTGACCAGAACCGGGAGGCGATAAGGCAAGCCGCCGGTGACAACCCTCAAATTGTCGTGACCAGCCAGAAAGAGGCAGCCCTGCATGCCGCTGATGCAGAGGTGATACTGGGGCTGGTCCCTAAATCGCTTTTTCAGGCGGCGCCGAATCTCAGGTGGGTACACGCTATTGCATCCGGCGTAGACATGTTCCTCTATCCGGAATTTGTAGAAAGTGAAATCGTTCTGACGAGTGAGAAAGGTCTCGTGGGTGAACACCTTGCAGATCATGCTTTCGGCCTGCTGTTGATGTTAACCCGACAGTTAGCAACAGCTCTCAGGTTCGGCCCAGACAGCTGGAACCATCGTCCTGAGATGCGTTTTAAGGAGATCGAACTCTCCGGCGCGACGATGGGCATCTTTGGGTTCGGCGGAACGGGTCGGGCTGTCGCCAGGCGAGCGGCCGCGTTTGGCATGAATTGCATCGCATTGGATCGCGACCAGGTACCACTTTCAGATGAGGTGAGCGATATCTATGTACCGGACAGATTTGAGGAGTTTTTGGCCAGCTCAGATGTACTAAGTATCTGTTGCCCTCTAACAAACGAAACCCGTGACCTGTTCGATGAATCCGCGTTCGATGCGATGAAGGACAGCGCATTGCTTGTCAATGTCACCCGCGGGGAGGTCATGGTGGAAGAGGATCTTGTCAAGGCATTACAAACGAACAAAATAGGAGGTGCCGCTCTGGATGTGGCGCCCCGGGAACCGTTGCCGGAGAGTTCACCCCTCTGGTCCATGCCTAATGTTGTGATGACCCCGCATACGGCGGGTGCAAGCCAGTTCCGGGCGCAGCGCAATATCGATCGGTTCGTGCGCAACCTGTTAAATCTGGTCAACGATGAACCACTTGAAGGTGTAATCGATAAAGCGCTGGGCTACTGAAACGTTATTGCAGGACTATCGTTGCCATTCCTGAAGGCGTCGTTTTATGTCCTGTATGACTTCATCAGGTTGATCGAGAAGAACATGATGCCCAGCATCAGAAATCACACTAACGTTCGTCGAACCGAGATATGCTTCGATTTCTGTCACACGATTCTCAGTACCATGCATGCTCTCTCTGCCGAGTATGGCGGCGAATGGGCATCCCATATCACTGATGTCGCGACTGTGAATGACACCATCAGCGGTAACACGGTGCTTGACTCCGAGATCTGCTTTCCAGGACCAACCCTCTTCAGTCTCCCGTATTGACCGCTCCGCGATACAGTCAATCAAAAAGAGGTTGTGCACCAATTCCTTGATGTCAAAACGCCCAGATCAATTGCCTTTGCTCAAATCCTGGAGTTATAACCCTTGCACCTGCTCAGCTAATGACATGCATTGTCTATAGCCACAGACATGGATGTTTATTTTTGCGACCCAAGTAGTCCGTGGCAACGTGGAACAAATGAAAATACAAATGGCTTGTTACGGCAGTACTTCCCCAAAGGAACATGCTTGTCTGACAAATCACAACGAGATCTCGACCTGGTGGCCACAAAGCTCAACTCAAGACCAAGAAAAACGCTTGGCTTTCAAACACCGGCGGATAAGCTTGACGAAGCGTTGCACTGACCGGTTGAATCCAAGCCTTTTATTTTTCGGGGGGATTACCCGGCAGCGAATAAATTATGCATTTCCTCGTTGATACAATCGGCATAAGCCATGGTAACTTCTTTACTGGAGTTGTAATACTCGTTACCAGCTACCAAAAAAGTTGATATGTCCGGTAGATTCAACGTAAATGGAAAAAATGTTTTTCAAACCATGGGAGAACCACTAGATGCGAGAACTACTTTTAGTCGTACACATTCTTTCCGTTATCGTCTGGCTCGGCTGCGGATTATACGAACTCTTTCTAACATACGAACTTAAAAAAGCCCGTGGCACCAACCTTGAGCTAGACCTAATGCGGTTCTATCTTAAATATTCAGCACCCGTACCGATTGCAACCTTGCTAGTCGCGATGACAGGAGCAACTATGGCTATTGTGCTCGATTGGGGCTTTTTTCAACAATTTTGGCTCGGCACGAAACAGGTTCTGATGGTAGGAGTACTTATTATTTTTGCATCGGTCATACCACCGTTCATCAAGCTTGGGGGTATCGTGAAATCGTTACCCGCAGACGTCACCGCTCTACCGGAAGAGGCGGCTGTTCTATTCGACAGAATAGAACCATGGCTAGTTGTAATGCGAATAATGGGTGCATTGGCTGTCTTTTTCGCAGTATTTAAGTTCGGTTGAGCAATGCACTTAACCGTAGAACAAACCGGCATTATGCCGAGATAGCAAGATGGTGAATTATTACTGGATGACGAAATCAATGTGGAATACTGAAGTATCCGAAGGAGGTATAATACGAAGTTCTTCAGCAAATGCCGTACCTGACCATTCTTTGAAAAATGGGGTTTATATCACCTATCCTCCCTTAACCACTTTTGTGAATTCGCTGCGCTAGATTAAAAAGGTACTAGGCCTGAACTCCTCTTAAACGCACTACCCTGTGGCTCTTAACGATTCTCAAGGGGCGGGACTTAAGCTATTTCCACAAAGGTTGCTCAAGCCACTTTGTTAAAATCTATAAGCTCAAGATTTTTGACATCGACTGATTGACGAGCTTTCCATAAGTCATAACTATCTTGAAGCATTAACCAACTTTCAGCTGACCCACCTATCACTCCAGAAAGTCTAACTGCCATTTCAGGCGACACATCAGAAACGCCATTTAGCAACCGATTAAAAGTGCTGCGTGCAACCCCGAGACGATCAGCGACTTTATTACCGGTGACTTCATTAAATGGCTCAATATATGTCCTTTGAATCAATGCACCTGGATGCGGTGGGTTATGCTGCTGTAAAGTCATTAGTGATAATCCTCGTAATTAACGACATATGCATCGCCGTCTTTGAAACCAAAAACAATTCGCCAATTACCAGAAACACTAATCGCCCAATGACCTTTTAACTTTCCTTTAAGCTCGTGCAATTGGTAGCCAGGCTTATCAATATCATCAATTTCTTGGGCTGCATGTAAGAACGCAAGCTGATCAGCTATTTTTCGAGCGTGTTTCGCTTGAATGCCTGACGTGCTGCCTTTAGTGAAGAATCTCTCTAAGCCTTTGTGCTTGAAAGTCTTGATCATCAACAAAAACCCTTCAGCACTACTAGTATTCACCTGAGTTAGGGACAAATTATAGTGTAGCATTCCGTGATGCGCAATAGGGAATATTGGAATTAGATGAGATGTTTGCTGCCTGACATAGATACCAACGGCTGGGAAAACTCCTTTGGGATTCTACCGAATTTAAGGGATCGGAGTCACCGCTCTGACCAACGCTGTAACGGCTGCTAATTTCTGGTTGCCTCGATGCGATATAATCGAACTATCAACAAGCGGATATTTCAGTTCATGGGTTTCTCCAGTACGCAGGTGACAAAAAAGGGTGACATGGAATTGGCTTGGGAACATAGGTTTGCGCTGCGTATACCACGTCCGCTTTTTTTCGGCACTATTCTTATCGCCGTTTGCCTTAGTGCCACATATTCGAGTTTTCAGTGGTTTTTTGATTTTTCGATCGAAACGAGCGCTTTCGGCCTAATTGTGTTTTTTGTGTTTATCTTGATAGCACCCGCGTATTTTTTCGATCCCTACGGCGACCAGCATCAGGAAGAACAAAACGTTCATACATTTTAGCGTAAGCGTTAGTGTTACCGGTGCCAGTCGATTTGCAGGATTTGCAGGTACGCTGGCATTCATTGAGCTTGGGGAGCTAGTTCAAGTATCTCAGGGAAAGGAGTTTCTCAGTACCTGGATTGGCTTTCATGGCAGTAGCTCAATCACCGCCATGTTTCTTTTGTTAGGTTGGTTAACCGGGCGGTCTACTTCCCCTATGCCGGAATTTGGGGCCGGGCTGGACCAGAGAAGTCTGGGGTCGATCTATTAGCATACAAAAACAAAATTGAGACAACTCAAGAATGGCCCTTTGACTCATCGACGCTGTTACGCTTCAGCATATACATGTTGATTCCTATTGGCTCGATGGCTGGTGGTGCGCTGGTTGAACGTGCTGTCAATTTGTTGCTCGACTAGGTCGCGTTGCGTGTTTGTTATGTTCAGTGTGGGTACGACCCAACTCGATGTAAGCGTTTTGTAAATTTTACTCCGATCCCATTTATTCTGACGCGATGTTGCGTAAATTGAGTGAAGAGCAGGCAGGCATTCCTACCGGTAGCGATAGCGCGAAGGTATTGCAGCGCTGGATTAGACCTCTTCTTTTTCTTTCACAGGAATGAGATTCCATTCCGCTACGCCCTTCTCTGGAGGCTCACCTCGGGCCAATCTTGATTTGTAGTCGGCGGGAGAGAGCGCATTTTTGTAGGCAACTATGCCAGCTTTTCGATCCGGGGCCGTTGGAACAACGACGATGGGAGAGGCGACTGCTTCGGCGGGGTAGCAGGCTAGTTTCTGTTCAGATGGTTCTTTTGATCTGAACTCCAGCTCCCGTTGATTGCTTCGTTTGGCTTCGATAATGTCGCCTTCATCGTCGGTATCCAGATCCCACCACCATTTCTTTATGGGATTGATGCGGCCGTTGCCGACCTTGTCATCAAGTTTAGCGATCCACTTGCGAGTAAATGGCAGATTCATTGCGCTCCAGAGAAAAGGTCGCTCCTTGAAAACGCCTTCAAGGTTGTAGGGGCAGGTTTTCATGCAGCGGCCACACATGGAACCAGCGCTGTTGGTAATTCGATAGCGGCCGCATTTCTCCACATCGGGTTTCCATATCTCGTAACCGTTAAACATAATTTTGTCGCCGAACGGTATGGCGGTAACTGGACACTCGCGAGCGCATTTCAGGCACTTGTTGCAGAAATCCTGCAGACCAAAATCAATTGGCAGGTCTGGCTCAAGCGG
Organism: Gammaproteobacteria bacterium; assembly: GCA_012961165.1. Taxonomy (GTDB): domain Bacteria; phylum Pseudomonadota; class Gammaproteobacteria; order Pseudomonadales; family Azotimanducaceae; genus UBA9659. The sequence goes on from DTZW01000253.1 coordinate 10,747, forward strand.
CAGGTCTGTTGTCAGAATACCGGATTTGAATCGGGGGCCGACAAACGGGTTGAGAACCATTTCACCGATTCTCGGCATCTCGCCCAATCCCGATAGCAGGTTCAGGGGGATGTGCAGCACATCCTGGTCCATGACGCTGTGTCCTCTTGATGAGAAGCCGAGACTTCGAAGATGGGTGCCTACAACGCCGCCAATTAACTGAGCCCGCATATAGGCACGCATGCTTTGTGCGCCACTTATCCAGTCATCACCGCTGGCGCCTTCCATCGTTTCATAGCCCTGATCGACGAGTACGCTGATCGCATACTTATGGTAGGGCTTGATCTCTGATCCATCGGCATCATGTGAGTACCAGGCATAGTCAGGGATCTCGCAGATGCCGACCATGTCAGCGCCCAGGTAGTACAGCGCCGCCTTGATCAGGTCGGAGTTCTTCTTTGGATCGTCGTAACCTGCGGCCACTGTCTCAGCAACCTGCCCATACTGCAGCGGCACCATGCCTCCCAGAACCGGGATCATGGCATGCCCAAAAGGGGACTTCGTGATCATCCTGAAATCTTCCAGTTCCTTTTTGGCTTTCGCGCCGAGGTCGCCAATGCTGGCGCGAATAAACATATCGTGGCGTTTCGGTGTTCGAGGAACATTGGGCTCATCAATGAAGGTAGTGGCCTGCTTGACTCGCTTGACTGTCTCCATCGGATAGAGGCCGAGACGAAACTCTCGCCCGTCATAGAGCGGGCCGCTGAAGCCTGGCCTTGAACCGCCATAGCCGAGCCACCATTTGAAGTCTCGCCCCAATCTGTTGGCATCCGAGGCCAGTGGTTGATCCGCGGTGAATTCCATCGTCGTGGAAACCATCGCGACACCATATCGATCACCCAGCCAGGGGACTTCGGCCTGATTGCCGTGTGTAAGTTCTGCCAGGCCGGAATCGAGCAGTATCTGGCTGGCATTCAGATCAGAAGACGTCGCGGTGTGAAGGCGTGAGTCATAACCGAGGAAACGAAGATAGTTCACCATCACGCCGCCGACTTCTGCGGCTCGCAGTGCCGCTCGTTGCGCCTGAGTACCTGCTATCCATTCGTAACCAGGTTCGCCCGGCTCGGGATCCCGCGGGTACTCAAAAATTATCGTCAGCGCATGGGTGTGTTCGAAGGGCTCGTCTGTCGCCTGCTGTGATCTTTCCCAGGCGGCCTTGCCTTCACGGACGCTGATTTCTGCCATTGGATTGTCTGCAGAACCGGCGCTGTATTGTTGAGACATGGCCTCATTCAGAGTGGTGTTGACAATGGGTTGATCCAGAATAGCTGCATCGTTAATCCGGCAGGTGCCCGCCATACTGGCATCGAGATAGTAGCAGGCTGCTTTTAAATGATTGGCTCGATCTGTCAGATCTTCAGGGATGGGCGCCTTGTTGGGGGCGATATCACCGACCCGCATGCGATCCAGAACATTGAAATAATCCCGCATACCGTTGACGAGTGAATGGGGGCTCGCCGGATTTTCAATCTGTAAACCCTCGGGTTTGGGTCTGGTCACTGCATTTACAGAAACCTGTGTTCGAGCCAACCGCTCCAGCGGAAAGGGTCCGAAATGAACAGGTCGATTCTTGTGTGAAAACAGGCGAACCATATTAGTCTCCATTATTATTCGACGATTTCTATTGCTTGCCTTACTCTGTTCGGATAAATGATGTTGGGTATGCGGTCTGCCATTGCGGTCGGGCAATGACTTGTTCGTACCAAGTGTATAAGTTCGGGTGTCTGGATGTCACGGCCACCCCATAGGCCGCAGCGACACCGAGTCTTGCGGCGATGGCGCAGTCAGCGGCAGACAAACCGGCATCAGGCGAGTGTCCTGCAAAATGTCCCGAAAAATAAGGTTCCAGCCAGTCCAGACACTTCTGCCAGTTTGCCAGGGATTGTTCTATCACCTCAGCGTTCCACTGGCTTTCTGGTTTGGAACGTTTTTCGAAAACGAGGTCTTTTACGCAACCGCCGACCACCTTATCTGAATAAGCGTGCAATAGCCTTGTACGGCATTGCTCGGCGGTATCGGCTGGGTAGAGGGCTCCGGGGCCATAGTGGTGATCGAGGTAGTCAAGAATGACGCCTGATTCCCATATCGAGAGGTCTCCATCGACCAATACCGGTACGGTTCCCGTTGGACTCAGGCGCATCACTTCTTCGTGCTTCTCGCCTAGTGCGGTATCCACTGTTTCAAATTCGATGTTCAATTCAACGAGCGCAAGCCGCACTTTCCAGCAGAAGGGGCAGTCAGTTCGTTGGTATAAGCGCATCATGAGTTACCGAGGTGCACCTCTATCTTCGACCAGGCTGCAGTCCCTTTTTCGCGTAACTCGTTGTTGAGAGTTTCAGGGAAGTCGGCGGCGACAGCGGTCTGATAGGACGGACGCTGCTGGCATCGGGCGAACCAGTCAGCAACATTTGGACAGTCCTGATCAAACAGGGCGGTCCAGTTGAACTGATGCAGGGTTTGGAAGTAGGGAGCAAGGCAAATGTCAGCGAGACTGAATTGATCACTCGCGACCCATTGGCGGGTTGTCAGGATTTCTTCCATATCAACAATAGTCTTGCGATAGGTCCGTACGGCGTCTGCGACATCTGGTGCATCAAGACCAAATTTCACCAGTCTCATTTGTCGTTCGCGCCGCGGTTTTTCGGGTATTCGAGCCAGTATCTTGTCTCGTTCTGCTTCCGGCTTCGACATGAGTGCTTCCCGCATGACCATCGGCCACTGAATCGTGCCACAGGACGGGTGCAGTTTGACGTCGACGTGTTTCATCCAGTAGCGCATGGTTGAGCGCTGGTAAGGATCTGCAGGTCGGAGGGTTGGTTCCGGATAGGCGTCATCGAGATATTCGCAAATGATGCTGGATTCGATAATGGCCTGACCATGTTCAACCAGGGTCGGGACGACGCCGAGTGGATTCAGCTTTAGGTATTCTGGCTCGAGGTTTTTTTTCTCCTGAAGATTGACGTGGTGTTTCTGCCAGTCCAGGTTCTTTTCAGCCAGTACGATGCGCACTTTCTGCGCGCAGGGCGACATGGGGTGTGTATAAAGTTCCAGCATGAAGCTCTCCCGATGATGCGTTTCTTTTAAAAGAGGGCGAGGCTGCCGTTGGGGGTCGGCAGCCTCCCCTGGTAAAGCTTATCTACCAGTCGCACGCATGTTCTGAACGTTGAACAACGAGGTTGGGTTCAGCTTTGGATCCAGCTGGCCCTTGAACTGACCTGTTGTACAGTGATTAGCCTGCAGGTCGATCATGGCAAAGGAATCGTCGATAGAAACGCCGGTGCCCTTGTTTTTCTCCAGGTGATGGTCAGGGTGTGCCTGACCGATCATCCAGGTCTTCCAGAGCTTTCCTGCACGGTCGTAAATGTTCGTTCGTGGCAATGTGAAGGTCTGTGCATCCATGAAGAAGACCCGCTTACCTATGGGGTGATTGGAATCGACAGGGACTGCTTCTACCTCATAAGCTTTTCGCAGCTGCCAGGTGATATTGGGAAAGCATCCGCCTTTACCACCGAAAGCGACAACCTGATAGCCATCATCATCAGAATGAGTTTCCTGATCAAGTTCCAGTTCGTTGTGGTTGTAGAAGGGCAGCAGAATGTTGCGAGTACCCAGGTAGTTCCACTTCATATCTGAAACCCGACCATTGTAGCCTTCGAAATCCTCGATCATGATGTCAGCACCCAGGAACGAGTCTGTCACCTGACCGGTAGCCAGACGCCTGACTCTTCGCTGGAAGCCAAGGTAGAGCCAGGCATTGTCCCGCTTCAGGTCATCAATGTTGCGTTGAATCAGAAGCTGTGTGTTCTTGACGTCATAGGGTTCCAATACCTGAAGATAGATACCCCTGAACAGGTTTGATGGGTTAGGCGTAATCGCTGGCACCGGTTCCTGGTTCACTCGACCGAGGAAGTTAAGAAAGTGAAACCGAAATTTCAGCGTTCGCTCGACTGACCCTGTGTTCATATTGCGATACTTCCAGTAGAAGGGCCAAATCGCGGCGTTGTCGCCCCAGTTGTAGCCGTACTTGTAGTTCCAGGCCAGCTTTTCACCAGCGCGTGGATCATCGGCATCGGGCTCGCCAATAAAAGGTCGACCAGCAACCCAGCCATCGATCTCCCCGACCTGGTCGCCCAGTGAAACCTTACCTTCATTTTCGCGCGAGACTTTGATGTAGTTTGGATGCAGATCGAAGGAGGTAGTTTCTCCAACTTCCAGTTCAACCCAGCCATTCTTGACCATCGCAACTAGCTCAGGGTCGATGGCATCTTCGAACTGATCGACATTGCCTGAATTAACGGTCATGCCGGGGTTAAGCCCTTCATGCGTTGGAGCTTCATTTGCATAAGGGAAGAAAGAATCATCGATCGGGTCTGCGATTCCGAGTACGGGTAACAGCAGTAACGATAGCGCTGTCAGTTTCTTTATTGTTGCATTCATTGCTTGGTTCTCCTGCAATTGCTCAGAATCGATACCTGAGAGTGATCTGAATTTCGTCTTCTTTTTCTGCCATACCCAGAGGGCCTGAGCGGAAACGTCCAAGAGGTTCGAAGCCGCCAAGTCCCGCGGATCCTGAGACCGTGCCATCGCCGTGTTCAGGCAGTGGGGGAATCGATGTGGTGAATGGACCAAAGGGATTACAGAGTCTGCAATCGTCAAACTTGTGGTCGCTGCCACCTGTTTTGAAGTTTGCGCCAACAATCAACTGCCAATTGTCCGTGATCAGCCAGTCAACTGAAGGTGCAACCGTGGTTGCGCCGGCACGGAAGTCATGAGCAATAATGATCTGAGGGCTCAACCGGTCATTCATCCACCAACCCTTAGCCAGTAGTGTCGCAATGTGATTGGATTCCCAGTCAGGCATGCCGACTTTTCCAAAAGTGGCTCTCTCAAGCTCGTGATCAAGAAGGTGCTGGCCGAAGATCTGTGCTGAAAAGAGGAACGCACGCGTTTTGTTCAATGGGCGGATGAAGATGTTCTTATCTGCGCCAATGACATAGCGTACGACGTCTGATTCTGAAAAGAGTCGTCTCTCCAGAGTGTTGGCGAACTCTTCGCCTTGCGTCGCCGCGATTTCGATACGGATTACCGTATCGATTGCCTGCGAGTAGTAATCAACTGAGCCACCAATCAAATTGACACGCGGGAAGGCGATATCAAATGCGATCAGGTGATCATAGGTTTGAGCTGGAGCACCGGTGAAGGGGTGGACGATGGGAATGTGCCCGGCTCTCAGAGAGGGGAGCTGAGATCGATAGGACATTGCATTGACAGACCAGCCCCAGTCACCGATAACACCTTCAAGCTTTAAGCCGACCTGGCTGTTGCTAAGGCTCCAGGAAGGAAGATCGATATCACGGATACCAATAGTCTGAGGGCCGAAGTTTGTTGCCAGCAGACCTGGAGTCGCGCCGGTAACATCAAAAGGCGCGAAATTGGCAACAGTGCCGCCATTGTCCCAGAGGTTTTTCATACCCCGGAAGAAACAGCCTGCATCAAGAATGACGTAGGGTGAACCACACTGTCCCAGGTTGTTCGGACGGAACTTGTCGAAGTTCCAGACAAGCTGAAAGTTGAAATCGTCGAATGGCCCCATTGCGCCAAACCGGAAATCAGCTTTCAAAATCCACATGGGGATTCTGATGTCTTCCAGTTCGTCATAGATGTTCTGACGAGAGTAGTCGACCGGGTTGATGACATCCAGTACGCGGAAGAGGTCAGTTCGACCCCAGATAACCTGCTGCTTTCCGACTCGCAGATTGATCTCATTGTCGCCTTTGCCGAGGATGGTGGCATCGACATAGAATTCTCGCAGCCAGTCAGCCCTGTCACTGAATATTTCGGGCGCCGCCAGTTCGTTCTTGTCAAAGTCGAGGTAGTCATCGATACAGCCGCGATCATCTTCATCACAAGGTCGTACGGGTACACCAAATGTAACGCCGCCACCGTGAGGGTTAAGGTGTTCACCCAGGGTGATTAAACCGGTGTTCGGGTTGTTGGTGTAGACATCAACAAACGTGTTGCCTGACAGGATGCCTGTGTTCGGATCCGTGAAAGTACCGGGAGGTGCTCCGACTATACCTTCAACCTGACCACCCAGAATGTTGAGCACTTCCAGATGGCCAACACTAAGACCGCCAGAGAGGATGCCAGGTCCGTTAACAGGTACTGAAGTTGGTGCACCAATGTTGGCAAGTCCCAGGGAGTTGACGAAAGCAGCGCCACCAGCTTTGTTACCGAATTCGTCATCATTGATGTCATAAACAGAATCATAGGAAACTCTTAAGGTCCCGTTGATACTGACATTGGAAAAAATGCCGACGTCACCCAGGTTTTTAAGACCTTCCAGCTGAAATCCGGATCGGTTCTTGGAAATGCCAATATCCTTTCTGTGAAAAGTTACCTGTTCCCCGAAGCCAGCCCATTCAGTTTGCTCACTGAATGCCGGTAGCGCGGGTAAAACAAGCCCGAGAATCGCTACGCAGTATGCGATGGCCTTCAGCGAGCTCTTTTTATCTAGAGTCATTATTATTACTCCCGTTTGTTGCAGATTGATTGGTGAGGTAAATCTAACGATGATGTTGCCAGTTGGTGAATGATTCCGTCTTCGTCCTGATAGAGCTTGGCGACGAAGGCGGGTTTGAAAACAAGGATCCATGACGGTACGAGCCAGAGGGCGGCGATGCCGTTCATGACAACCATGACTGACAGCAGCAGAGCCGCATCAGCCTGAAACCTGAGATCCGACATGAAGATCCACATAACGATGCCAGCGATCAGCGTCATGGCCGTGAAGCTGATGGCGAGGCCAGTGGTGCTGAGCGCGCGGCAGACAGCCTGTTCGAGATCACCGGATTTAAGAACTTCTTCGCGTACGCGATCCATCATGTAGATGGAGTAGTCGATGCCGACACCAACGCCAACGGCGATGATCGGTACGGTGTTGATATTGATGCCTACACCCGCAACGCCCATGTAGCCATAGGTTAATGTCGTGGCGAAAACCATAGCGACCAGCATCATGAACCCGGCCTGGAATGAGCCGTAGAAAATCGTTACTGAGAAGAAAATCAGAATGAACACCAGGGGTAATACCACCTTGTTGGTGTCAAAGGCTGCTTCGTTCATTGCAGCGGTAACACCGATGGTTCCGCCCGCAAGCCGGATGCTCAGGCCATCGACCTTCGCTTCATTCTCCGCAATCCATTGTTTGGCTGAATGAATAGCGCGGCGGATAGTTTCGCCCTGATGATCCTTGTAGAAGAAAACGAGGTTGGCGATCTGGCTGGCCGGATCAGTGAACTCCTTGAGTGCACCGGGGATCGGACTGGAGGCCATGTAGGCGAACATCAATCCACCCACATAGGCCTCGTCCTTGGGGATCTGTTGCCAGCGCGGATCGTCACTGTGTAGCAGGCGGTTGACCTGTTTGATGAGATCAGGCACGCCTTTCGCGCCGCCGACTTCCGGGTCCAGCATCATATGTCGTTCGAGGTCTTCCAGTGCCAGCAGAACTTCTGGTCTCTTGATACCGCCTTCATCGCGATGTTCTGCAACGATGTATAGTTCTTCTGAACCAGGAAAGCTGTCGTTGATAGCCTTTGAAGAAATGTTGTAGTCGTGATCACGATAAAGAATCGGCGAACCAGGTTCTGATTCGCCGATGGTGACGTTTGAAGCCAGGTAAACACCTGCGATGACGATGACGAGAGCTGAAATCAGTATCTGCTTCGGGAACTGACTGACAAAAACTCCACCTGCTTCAGCGATTTTGCGTAACGTGCTCTGGTGAAGATCGGTCACATTAGGTTTTGGCAAGATGGACAACAACAGCGGTACCGCCAGCAGTACCGTCAGGATAATGCAGAGTGCCCAGAGAGAAGAGTAGTGCGCCAGCTTGGTGTTAAGTGGGATGGAGCCAATCGAAATCAGCAGAAGACCAATGGCATCTGAGACAACACCCAGACTGCCAGGTCTAAACAGGCTTCCAAATGTTTTGCGTGCAGCCGTTCTGGCGTCTTCATCTTCGTTCAGTTCGGCGTAGTAACGTTCCACCAGTTGAATGCCATGTGACATAGCGCGTGCCGAAATCAGAAACGGAATCACCAGTCCCAGAGGGTCAAGGTTGTAACCAAAGAGCGAGATGATGCCGATGCCCCAGATGGTGGAAACAATCACGCCAGCGAGAGGTACGAATACCCCATAGGCAGTACGAAAGTGAAAAATCAACAGAGACAACATGATCAGCGCGGTAAAAGCGAGAATCTGAAAGATCTGGTCCTTGTAGAAATATGCCCAGCCAACCAGTACGGGCTGACCCGTAGCGTAAATAGTAACGCCCTCGCGGGCGTAGTCATCGCGCAGTTGCTGCAGCTTGGCGAAGGTCTCTTCGTAGTCGAGCATGCCTTCGTTTAACTGCGCCTTGATGAGCGCGGTTTTCATGTCCGGTGAAACCAGAGGGCCGTAAACGCGAGGGTTGGCGACGATATCCTTTCTTAGTTGCTCGAGATCCATTTCTGTCAGCGCCGGGTCCTGGGGCTTGAAATAGGGATCAGAATTGATATTGCCCATTTCGGTTAACCAGACCTGCCGCGTAGTACGGTGCGTGAAACTGGCAACCAGGTTGTGGTTGACCCCTGGCAGGTTGTCGACGGCCTGTGTCACATCGTGGATCAGGTGCAGGGTTTCATTGCTGAAAATATCTCCCTCTTTTACTTCTATTCCGACGATGATGACGTTGGCGCCGCCGAAGTTATCCTTGATTTCGTTGTGAAGCTGAATGTAAGGGTGCGACTGTGGTAACTGGTCAGCAAAGTCCGAGTACATGCGAACACCAGGAATCTGCAGGCCGAAGAATATCGTCAAAGCCAGGATAAGACTCAGAACGATTCTGGGTGAATTAAAAATGCTGACGTCGAGCTGGTGAAATAGGTGCGCGACCCTGGACATGCTGCGATTTCCCGTTGTTAGTTTTGGCCGGACAGGTCCAGAGGCAGAAGAACCCCCCAACCGCCTGCAATCAGAAGCGAATCATCTTTGGTCACAATGCCGCTGCGATAGTAAGTAGGAATATCAGGGGTCGGAACCCGAACCCATTCTGATCCGTCGAGTTTCAAGACAGTACCGCGATCACCCGTTGCGTAGAGTGAGTCGTTTTTGATGAAGTTGTAGATCGGAACGTCAGAAGCGACTGTTTGTCTCTGCCAGGACGCGCCGCCATCACTGGTGTGCATGATGACGCCCTGCAAACTACCGAGCCAACCAATCTGGTCATCATAAAAGTGTGCAGACAGCGGATAAAAGTCTTCGCTGACTGGGTCGAGATAATCCCAGGAATCACCCCCGTCCTGAGTTTTCAGCACGAGACCGAATTCACCGACGGCGAAACCTTTGTTTGCTGAGACGAAATTGATGGCGGTCAGCATGGAATCTTCACCCATGGTTGTTTCTGACCAGGTTCTGGCCTTATCTCGGCTGACAAGCAAAGTAGAGAAACTACCCGTTACCCAGATATCGCCACTGGGTGTGCAGGTGATCGCTTGAACTTGTTCCGAAGTGGGTAGGGCGATTGACTGCCAATCACTCTTAATGTTGTTGCTCAACCAGACCTGGTTTTCATAGGCGAGAAGTATCACTGTGCCATCAGGACAGATGCTTGAGCCAATGAAGT
>DTZW01000254.1:0-15910 GCA_012961165.1 Gammaproteobacteria bacterium
CCACTGTATCCCCGCGCAATGTATGCCACATACCGCAGGTGAGACATGACCAACTCGCGAGCCGCATCAAGATCCTCGTCCATCTGAAAGCGCTGGAAGAGTTCAGTTTCTTCCTCTGCCGTAAGCACAGAAATCTGCTGAATTGAATCCAGATAGCGCTGCAAAGTTCCGGTACTTAATACTGGAAACCGAGATGTTTGACCCAATGCTGTCATTTAATATTTCTCCGTAAACTCTTCCGAGTCAGTAACTTAGAGGGCAATCACGCCTACTAGTTCCATACATGTGGGCAAATTCACGCTTTTCAAGCCCTATATCGTCCCAGATCACTTTTACGTCCATCAAATAACATTTGTGAATAGTGCAACCCTCGTGCATCACGTATAACTATGGACATTCGCCCTCCTAAACTTAAAGGGGAAGGAGGGAGTTACTTAAAGGGATCTTAAACTGGACCAGGGAGTTACCTAAAGGGATGAGCGGCAGGCAATATAATTCCCTCCGTCCCCTTTAACATTAACGTCATGGTAATTCCCTCCGCCCCCTTTAACGCTCTAAGGTCCTTTAAAGATTCCCTCTGTCCCCTTTAACGTCATAGAATGCGGGAATGTCAGCTAACCAGCATCACGCCAAAACCTTCAATCCAAATGCTCTCAACATGGTTCAGGTAGCCACCTATGACCGGCTCATTCTGGCCCCTCTTGTGAGGGTCTGGGAGAACGTCCTGGATTGGGAACATTTACCTTACCTGCACGACACTTCATTCAACTATGTTGAGCTGGATACGGGCGGACAGTGGGGCTGGCGTACCTGGTCAAACGCCGATCACACAGACCATGTGGAGTTGACCCTGGCGTCTGCAGACAGCTACGTCGCCAGAAGTTACCAGGCTGGGCACCAGGTCTCGGAGATATGGACAACACTGACCGATGTATACGACTCCACCCAGGTGCAAGTTAGATTTTTCATGCCCAATATTGAAGAAAACAAAATAGAAAAACTCGGCCAGTTGATGACCAGTCTCTACACACAGCTGTGGGATGAGGATGAAGCCATGATGCAGCAACGTCATAAACGGCTTCACGAGCATAGAGACGATCGCCCGGAACGTATCCTTGGGGAGCAGGCAAGCATTCGTTCAAAGCTTGCTGGCGGAGATGCCGTCATTTTCCAGATAAAGCGTCGTGAATACCAGATCGCGGAAGTCGATGGCCGACTGGTTGCCATTTCCACCATATGCCCGCACCTGATGGGACCACTCCTTGCAATCGATACTCACGGAGGGCTTGTCAGGTGTCCGTGGCATGGTTACCAGTTCGATATTAACTCAGGTAAATGTGTATTCCCCGAACACGCAGATTGCACGCTGCCAGCAGCGCCCGAACTAAATCTCAGTAACGGAAACATCATCGCCCGCATGTCCTGATCTTGCCCGAACTCCCTGTGAGGTCCCACTATATCGACTCGCTAAAGGCTCGCATCATTGGCGAACCCAGCGCCGGCATCAGGTTTTTAAGCCCGTTTATGCTGCGATCAGTAGATCCACCCGCGGATGAGATTAACGGAAAACCGATACAGCGTATTCGATACTCAAACGACGAACGTCACTACTGGGCAAACTGCCAGAGTCAGGGAAACCTGCTTGGCAATAGAAGTCTGTCTCGCCTGTTGAAGAAGGTCTGGCGGAAAACGCTTGAAGAACACCAGAACATTGCGAGGCTAGCTTAAAGCCGCTAGTCTGCATCGATTCCAATGAATGTTTTCACGATGAGCACAGATTTAAACGGACTTGGCCTTCTCCTTGATTCCAAGGTCCCTATTCCAGTCATCGAATCTTCCAAGGAACCTGGGGTCCTGGAAATGATTACCGAAGGGTTGAATCGTCTGGGATTTAGTGAGCAGCCAGAATCCATGGATTCTCCGGATGCCACAAAGGTACTCCAGGCCATCAAGACTGCGGGCCAGTCCGGGCTGCATGTTCTGTGTGATTTCCATCCCTGCCTTAAAGATAACCCGGTCAATGTCCGATGGCCGCGCTCGAATCGAGCCATTCACGAGACCAACCCACTGTCAGTCGTCATGGAAGAAAAAATTCGCCCGCTCAGGCACTGGACAACCGATAGGTGTGTATTTGCCAATGAATGATATTTCGATGCCAGTCAGCGACATTGACTGGGACACCTGGCAACCCGAAGAAGTCGCTACTCTCATGTTTATCATCCGGGGTGACTCGGTACTTCTTATCAGAAAGAAACGAGGATTAGGCGCCGGCAAGATCAACGGGCCCGGTGGCCGACTGGAAGATGATGAGACTCCCGAAGCGTGTGCGATAAGGGAAACGAATGAAGAGCTTGTCGTTAACCCCCTGAATGTTCGCGCCGCAGGAGAACTATTTTTCCACGCAGAGGACATGCCCCGCATTCACGGGTTCGTATTTATTGCTACCGACTACGAAGGCACGCCCACGGAGACTGACGAGGCGATTCCCCTCTGGTTCAAGCTCGACGAATTACCGTTTGACGAAATGTGGGACGACGATCGACTCTGGCTGCCTCAGATTCTCTCCGGACAGAGTGTTCGTGGATACTTCACCTTTGTGGAAGAAACAATGCTCGACCACAAGGTCGAATTTACCGCGGGGTAGCTTTTATTGAAAAGCTTTTATTAAATAGCCATCATGGATCCACTAATGCAACATTGAATCAACCGGGGCTTCGTGTTTCTATTTACGCCTCAAGTTTGTTACTCGTGAGCTTCATCGGCCAGGCAGTGTGATATGTACGAAATCCTAAAGATCGGTGCCGCCGTCAAAGTATTGCTGGTCAACAACGCGAATATGACAGGAAACATATTCATCACTGAGGCCTTGCTGTCTGCGCCGGGTATTCCACTCACTGAAGACTTCCTGAATGAAGCTGACGACCGCTTTTTGCCTTTTGGATCCGCGGCGCGCGCATACCGCCTCCTCAACAAACATCAGGTGGTCGACATCAGAACGGGGCCGTCCTGTGGGCAGGTCAGTGAGCAAACACCGATCAAGCCACGCAACCAGCTTGCCCATTTTACAAAAAAAGGACAATCTACAGTCAGGACTATCCAATAATGGCTGACAAATCACGCGTATCCGATATCATCAATGAAGATGGCAATTTCATTGCCCCCTACCAAACGTGCAGAAAGTCATCGTGAAAAAAACTCATATCATCTACGTCAACGCAAACTAACGGTAAAGACCATGGCTACTCTGGAAGTCCATCAAATCCCCTGTTTATCCGATAACTACGGCTACCTGATCCACGACCCGGAAACTGGTGTTACTGCGACTATCGATACACCCGAAGTAGCACCTGTTAACGCAGCGCTGGCAGAAAAAGGATGGGAGCTGACTCACATCCTAAATACCCATCACCACTTCGATCATGCCGGTGGCAATCTGGAATTAAAGAAGCAGTGGAACTGTTTGATCGTCGGTTCAAGAGACGACGCAGACCGTATTCCAGGCATTGACGTCAAGGTCGGCGATAGAGACACCTATCAATTCGGTGGACACGAGGCGCTGGTTTTTGACGTATCCGGTCATACCATCGGTCACATAGCCTACTACTTTCCCGATGCTGAAAAGCTGTTTTGTGGAGATGCTCTATTTGCACTCGGGTGTGGTCGCCTGTTCGAAGGCTCACCTGCCCAGATGTGGACCAGCCTGCAGAAGCTGGCCGCATTACCGGACGCAACGGGCGTTTACTGCGCTCATGAGTACACCCAGGCGAACGCGGCTTTCGCACTTTCAGTAGAACCGCAGAACAACGACCTGCAGCAGCGCTCTCGGGAAATAGATGACCTTCGCGCCAGGGGTTTGCCTACCGTGCCTTCTTCAATTGGGCTTGAGAAAGCAACCAACCCATTCCTGCGGCCAATGAGTAAAGACCTGCAAGCCAATCTCAACTTACAGGGCGCTGATCTGGTTGAGGTGTTTGCCGAAACCCGGCGTCGTAAAGACAGCTTTTAAAGTCTCGGCTGAATACCATGGTCGGACACTCGCTCCAGGCTCAAACCTGGAGCAGCCTCTACTCCAGAAGCAAACAACACTATAAGAGCAAGAAGTGTAACTCGCAGTATGTTGCAGGCTTCACATTGATAGCGCATTTCTATAATCATGCAACCCGCCTCCGCTCCTGAAACTCCAGCACGAAACTGTAAATAACAGGGAGTACCAACAGGTTTAGTATCATTACGGTAACCATACCACCCAGCATAGGTGCTGCGATTCGATGGGTAACATCAGAGCCGGTTCCACTGCTTAATATGATGGGAATCAGGCCGGCTATCGTTGACAACGCTGTCATCACCACCGCTCTAACCCGTTTTGAGGTTGCAGTCAGCACCACATCCCTTACTTCATCCATCGTGAGTAAACGATCAGTCGCTGAGCGACGGGTTTTCATTTCCTGATCGATGAAGCTCAATACCAACACTCCGATCTCCGCCGCCATCCCTGCAAGCGCTATGAACCCGACCGCAATCGCTACTGATAGATTGTAGTCGTTTGCATATATCAACCAAATACCACCTAACAACCCAAAGGGAATAGACAACATCACGACCAATGGCTCTACAACACTTCTGAAGTTTAGATACAGCAGCAGGAAAATAAGCAACAAAGTTAATGGCGTGACAAGCTGTAGGCGTTTGGCTGCACGCTCCATGTACTCAAACTGACCGGACCACGACACGGTGTATCCTGCGGGAATCGTTACCTCTTTATCTAACAGCTGTTTCGCACTATCGACAAAACCACCGATATCCGACGAGGATATGTCAACGTATATCCAGGCATTTGGCCGCGAGTCCTCGCTCTTGATAACGGGTGGACCTCTACTCAGGCTCAAATCAGCAACAAGACCAAGTGGTATCTGATGTCCTGCGGGTGTTGGAATTAATACCCTATTCAACGATTCAATATCGCCCCTTAGTGCTCTCGGATAGCGAATGTTTAAAGGATAACGCTCCAAACCTTCGATGACCTCGGTCACATTCACACCACCGACGGCACTTTGCAGCACATCCTGAATGGCACCCACAGTCAATCCGTACCGACTTGCCTGCTCTCTATTGATATCAATATCAAGGTAATAACCACCCACTGCTTTATCGCCGAAAGCCGACAATGTTTCCGGCAGTTTCTTCATGGTAATTTCAATGTCTTGAGCGACCTCCTGCAGCACAACGAGGTCCGGCCCAGATATTTTTATACCAACGGGTGTTTTTATGCCCGTTGACAGCATATCCAATCGAGTCTTGATCGGCATAGTCCAGCTATTGGCAAGTCCCGGCAGCTTTATGGCCTGGTCCATTTTTAGCATAAGCTCTTTGGTGGACAATGTTGGGTCCGGCCAGTCTTCCCTGGGCTTGAGCCGAATGGTTGTTTCAATCATTGAAAGCGGTGCAGAGTCCGTTGCACTTTCTGCTCGACCTACTTTGCCAAATACGTGGCGGACCTCATCGAAACTCGCAAGGATCTTGTCAGTCTGTTGCAGAAGCTCTTTAGCTTTGGTGATGGATATTCCAGGAAAGGTGGTTGGCATATATAGAATGTCTCCTTCATCCAGGGGCGGCATGAACTCGCTCCCCAATCTTGAATAGGGATAGTAAGTCACCGCCAGCAGAGCAACCGCGATCATCACTGTTATGCCCCTAAATCGAATCGCGAATCTCAACGCTGGCGTATGCACGGCATGCAACATTCTGCTCAACGGGTTAACCGCTTCCGGGACTATTTTCCCCCGTACAAGATAGCCCATTAAGACAGGCACAAGCGTAACAGTAAGGATGGCAGCAGCAGCCATGGAATAAGTTGCAGTAAACGCCAGCGGACTAAATAACCGGCCTTCCTGCGCCTGCATCGTAAAGATGGGAATAAACGAAACGGCGATAACCAGCAAAGAGAAGAACAAAGCGGGTCCGACTTCACGGCAGCTTTCTCCGATCGTCGCCCACCGTTCATCAGATGAAAGCTCACCACCTTTCCTCAAAGTAGCCGCCGCCAGACGACTATGAGCATTCTCGATCATTACAACGGCACCATCGACCATCGCACCAATGGTGATCGCTATACCACCCAATGACATAATATTTGCATTAAGACCCTGAAAGCGCATAACAATAAATGCAATTAAAATGCCCAGTGGTACTGTCACCATCGCAACGAACGCAGATCGAACGTGAAGGAGAAATATTAAGACCACTATGCTGACAATGACCAATTCCTGCAGCAGCGAGGTCGTCAGACTGTCCACTGCTCGCTCTATCAGGTCACCACGGTCATAAACCGGTACAATCTCTATCCCGACCGGCAGGCCTTTTTTGAGCTCCTCTATTTTGGCACGCACACCTTGAATTGTTGCAAGCGCATTTTCGCCAAACCTCATTACAACAACGCCACCTGCTACTTCACCCTCACCATCAAGATCAACCAGACCCCGTCGCAGTTCAGGGCCAAACTGGACGCTCGCAACGTCACGAACTCTGATCGGCGTGCCATCGGAGCCTGCACCGACAGGTATTTCTTCAACATCCTGCAGGGATTGTATATAGCCTGTGCCACGCACCATGTATTCTGTTTCGGCGAGCTCAATCAAACGCCCACCAACATCGTTATTGGAGTTTTTTACTGCCGCTTTAAGCTGCTCCAGGGAAATATTGAATCGAGAGAGCGCATTAGGGTCGACTTCGATCTGGTATTGTTTAACGTGTCCCCCGATCGACGCAACTTCCGCGACTCCGTCTACAGTTTGTAGTGGGTACCTGAGGTACCAATCCTGGATAGAGCGCAACTCCGAAAGATCATGCTTACCGCTTCGATCAACAAGCGCATACTCGTATATCCATCCAACCCCAGTCGCATCAGGTCCCAGGGTAGGTGATACATTGGATGGCAACCTGTCACTAACGTAATTCAGCGACTCAAGAATCCGGGATCTGGCCCAATACATGTCAGTATCGTCATCAAAAATGATGTACACAAAAGACAGACCAAAAAATGAATAACCACGAACGACTTTGGTTTTCGGTACCGCCAACATTGACGTCGTCAACGGATAGGTGACCTGATCTTCAACAACTTGTGGGGATTGACCAGGATACTCCGTAAAAACAATCACCTGCACATCTGATAAATCAGGAATCGCATCCAGCGGTGTTGTTCTGTATGCCATAAGGCCGGCGATAGACAACAGTACTGCCGCCAGGAGAACCATCACCCTGTCATTCAGGGAGAGGTTGATGACGCGGTTAATCATGATCGTGACTTCCTGTTTCGGCAGGTTCAGTCGCAGCACCGGTCGACTTGGCGGCTTCCCCTTCAGTCAGCATTTTCGAGATTGCCTCGTTCAACTTGGATTCGGAATCAATCAAAAACTGGGCAGACGTCACTACCTTTTCCGACTGTTCCAGGCCTGACAGCACAACGACTTGATTGCCGGAAGAGACACCCAGCCGCACTGTTCGTGGCTCGTACTTTCCTTCACCCCGATCAACAAACACTTGTGTTTCGTCGCTGGACCTCACGACTGCTTCAGTAGGTATCACCAGAACATCATGCTGCAAATCTGCGTGGATCTTAACGTCAGCAAGCATTTCAGGTCGTAACTTGAAATTCACATTTTCAAATACAATCCGTACTTTTGTTGTTCGTGTTTTTGCTTCAGCATAAGGGTAGATAAAGGATAGGACGCCAGCAAAAGCTTCTCCCGGCAAACTGGCCAGGGTCATCTCGACTTCATCACCCACCTTTATCCACGGCAACTCATAGTCATAGACCTCTGCGTACACCCACACATCACTCAAATCGGTAATCTGGTACAACTCAGTCTCGGGCGTCACATACTGCCCCCTTCGGACACCCACATTAATCACGGTTCCAGCAGCCGGTGAGTGAATATGTAAACTCTTCTTCACTTTTTTGGATTCTTCCAATTCGTGAATCTGATGATCTGGCACATCAAAAAATTCCAACCGGGTCTTCGAACTTTCAACTAACTGTTCAGCCCCCCTTCTGACTTCTGGTATTGTGAATTCAGTCAGCGCTTCTTGTCCCGCAAGCGCGAGTAAATATTCCTCCTGGGTCGCAACGAGTTTCGGAGAATATATTCCCAGAAGAATGTCGTCCTCTGCCACCATCTCTCCCGATTTATCGATGAATATTTCTTCAACCCAGCCTTCTACTTTTGGGTGGAGCCGCAGTATCCGTTCCTCATTAACATCGATGCGTCCCAGGGCACGAACAGTTCTGGCAAAGCTTTTTCTCTCCACGGTGCTGGTACGAACGCCCATGTTTTGAACAACGACCGGGTCGATCCTTACTGTACCGGCCGGTTCAACCGTCAGCTGTCTATTTGCATAGACCGGGACGTAATCCATGCCCATTGAATCTTTAGCCGGAATTGGTGAAGTAATCTCGGGATTCATCGGGTTGCGGTAGAACAACACTTCCCTTTCAACCTGGTTTTCTTGTTCTGTATACACCGGGATGTAGTCCATCCCCATGGTATCTTTCGCAGGAACCGCCGAAGTGACAGTAGGGTCCATCGGGCTTCGATAAAAAATCGGTTCTGGCTCAGCCACTTTTATTCGATCGTCCTGATTTGACGTCGACATCCAATACCCGACGCCTAGACCAAGTACAAAAATAAACAGTGTGAAAGTGATCAACGACTTATTCATAGATATCTACCTCTCCCACGGCCGCTTCAAGACGCGCCAAGGATTGCTTGGCTTCGACAAATGCGCGCCAGTACTGTAATTCATAGTTCAATAACGTACTTTGCGCGCGGACCAAATTGAGAAAATCAACCTGACTCACACGGTAGCCGGAAAGCATCGACTGAACGGTCAGATTTGATTGTGGCAGGATACTCGATTCAAAAAGCTCAAATTGTTTCCGAGCCCTGGAGTAATCAGTTAAAGACCTTGATATCGCGCCCCTTACTTGCCCCCGCACATCTTGTGATGCGTAAACAGCACCTTGAACTTCAGCCGTACGCTGGACGATTGCTTTGTCCTGTTTACGGCTGGCATAAATCGGTACCTTGACGCCTAGCATCACCGACAAAAGGTCATCACGAGAACTACCATTCGGATTGTCGCCTTGCCTGTCTCCGTAGTTAACACCAAGGATGAAATCCGGCAGGCGATCTTTTTCAGCACTGTTAAGTCGTTTGTTCGCAGCCTCCAGTTGCACCATCTTCTGCTTCAGGAGTGGACGGGTTTCAGCTCTCTGAAAGTAATATTCCCGGGATTGGACCTCTTCAAGGTTTCGCTTCATTTCGCTTACCAAACCAAGCTCACCCTGTTCCGGAAGGTCCATCAAAATATTCAGGGTTATTCCTTGATGGTCACGCATTGATTCGAGGCTGATTTCCTGGGCGCTGAGCTTTGACAACTCTAATTGCGCCAACAACACATCCTGTTGCAGCCCAGTTCCGGTCTCGTATTTCTTTCTGGCAATCTGGATGAATTCTCTAAACAGCTTCCGATTACTGCGGACAGTTTCCAGTGCACGATCAAGATAAAAGGCCTGCCACCAGATAGTTCTAACATTGGCCATAATTTGCAGGCGAAGTTCTTCAACACGCAAACCAGCGGCCTGCGCGTCAAACTCAGCGGCCTCACGTTGCAGCCTTAACTTCCCTGGAAAGGGAATGCTCTGCAAAAAACTTAGCTGAACCTGAGTCATCGGCTCTTGTCGTCTATGAAAGTTCGTCGCGGGAAAATTCATCGCACTAAGACCAATCATCGGGTCAGGTAACGTGCCCACCTGAGACGGTATTTGTTGTAGTGCGTCATAACGGGCGCGTAGCTGAGCCAGAGAAGGGTTGTCCCTTACTGCTTTCATCACAGCCTCGGATACACTCAAATTTGAGTCAATCTTGGCGCCCGAAACCGGCGAGTATGCATACAAGGCAAAAATCACAGTCAACCATGCTGCATATGGATTTGTGGCAATCGCCATGGGATATCTCCCTAATCGTTTAAAAAGGATCCCGAATCTGCTCGGGAAAAACTACCTGGTTGCCGAATACCTGGATCCGACGTTCGGTTGCTTAAACGATAGGTGGACGAAACAATTGAGAGGTGTGCGGAGGTAAAACGTGATTGATCATTCCCACGTCAGATTTAACTTGTGCGAAAAGTGGTTTTTGAAAATCGATCGGCATGTCAGATAGTGAAGAAACACTCGATGCACAACTGAGAATGCAATCAAACGCCAGCTCACTATTGGCCAACTGGTGAGCATCAGGCATCTTGTGACAATCGGGCGTCATCTGCTCGTGGTTGATGCCCATTTCCTGAGATGCGACGCTGACAGAACGATCAGGCATTTTTTCGCACGCCATAAGCTGCATAGGCGAAAGCATCACCAATACGAGGTAGCTTGTTAGGGTTATCACTCGAACCATTTCTGTGGGCAAAAACCTGATCAATTCGTTAGGTTAACACAAGACTGTCTGTTTTCTTTGATTAAGGTCAAACCATTAAGTTCAGCTTCAATCAAACCCTGGTTTCATTTAGCCTGAAACACCATCCGGATCTGGATTATCAATCCTCTGTCACAGGCTATCAACAGCTTCACCGTCAACCGAACAGAACCTGGGCTCTAGATCCAGAACCGCCAGCAGTCGGCCAAAACCGATAAACTGCCCAATCATCATGCCGAGTTCGATGACCTGCTCATCACTAAAATGTTTATGGAGCCGATCAAAAAAAGCATCGTCGATAGAGTGGTGATCCAGCGCCAGTTTATCCGCATACTCAAGAGCAACACGTTCGCGATCTGTAAACGTATTAGTCTCTTCATCCAGTTGCGAGATTTTATCTTCACTTAAGTCATGTTCTGCACCCTGCAGAAGCCGTACATTAAGTCAGGTAAAGCAGTCGTTGTGGCGCGCGACTTTTAAGCGCACCAGCTCAATCAGTTCTTCCTCTACGGCTCTGCCCTTTCGTGCGGGCCCATAGAACTGAAAGTAACTGTCAAACATTTCCTGACAATGGGCAAAACCCCGCAGGTTAGCAGTATCGACGCCCTTGGCATCCAGGTCTTGCACCACCGCCTTAACCCTGGGGGATAACTCGTGGTCTTCCTTTAATCTAACTCTACTCATACGAACTCCCGGTATTAGAAACTCTACTCATACGAAATCCCGGTATTAGAAACTCTACTCATACGAACTCCCAGATTTAGAAACTCTACTCATAATAATTACTCGAACACTTCTTCAAAGAAGTTCTTGATGGATTGAGTCGCGCGTCGGTCTGCATCTGGATTATAAACTGTACCAAAGCCCGGATTATTGGCCGCGGGGTTGGTAAAGGCGTGCATGGTTCCGCCATAGGCGTGTACCTGCCAGTCGGCATCTGCGGCACTCATTTCATTTTCAAATTCCAGCACCTGCTCAGGCGGCACCATCGGATCATCCTGTCCATGAAGGCAAAGGATTTTGGCGGTTATTTTTTCATTAGACACATCACCAGCAGAGAATATCCCATGAATGCTGATTACTCCTCCAACATCGGCACCTGCTCGTGCCAGTTCAAGCACACACATGCCGCCGAAACAGTAACCCATGGCACTAACCTTTGAACCGTCCACCACGTCAATAGAGCGAACCGCCGCCAGTGCAGCAACCACCCGAGCACGCAGCGCTGCCCTGTCTCCGGCGAGCGGATTCATCAACGCAGAGTTCCCTTCTACATCGCCGTCAGCACCAAACACGCCCTTGCCGTACATATCGAGCGCAAAACCAACATAACCCAGGCTCGCCATTTCTTCTGCTTTACTCTTTGCAAAGTCACGGCGGCCGGTCCAATCATGCGCTACCAGCACAGCGGGTCTTGCCCCCGAGATACTGTTATCCCAGGCAACATAGCCTTCAAGTTGAGTATCGCCGTCCTGGTAGTCAATCATTTCTGTATGCATGTTCGATTCCTCATCTACTCGCTAAATACCTGCCAGTTCTTTCATCGCAATATCTGTTGTGAAAAAAATCTGACCACTCATGTTCCTATAAAAACCTGTTTTCTTCAGCTTGTCCATGACTGGCCCCTTGACCTCCGCCATATGCAGAGTGACTCCAACTTCAGACAGGTTTTCGGACAATTCTTCCAGCATTTCAAGCCCGCTGGTATCGATGAAGTTGGTCGACGTGCAAATCAGCAAAACATGTTCAACCTCCCGTCGATCTGCGACGTCGTTAAGAATAAACGTTTCAATGAAACGGGTGTTAACAAAGTAAAGGCTTTCATCAACCCTGAGCGCGAGCAACTTCGGAGAGGTTCTCACGTCATAGCGTTCAACATTCCTGAAGTGCTCTGAATCACCGACCCTGCCAACAACTGCAATGTGCGGCTTACTGCTGCTGCGGATCAACAGCACGAATGAAATTGCAATACCCATCAATACACCAGACTCGACGCCCAGGCTAAGTACCGCCAGAAAGGTAAAGATAAAGGTCACGGCATCAGTGGCGTTAAAACTGAAAATTTTTCTAACCGCTTGAAAATCGATAAGCTGCCAGGCCGAGATCACAATAATGGCCGATAGCACCCCTTTGGGTAGGTGAAAGAACAACGTGGCAAATAAAAGAATAGTAATCATCACCAGAAACGCCGTGACAAGGGACGCGACAGGTGAAACAGACCCAGAGGAAAAGTTAACAATTGAACGTGCAAAGCTGCCTGCAACGGGAAACCCACCCACCAATGATGAACCCAGGTTCGCCACACCTAGCCCTACTAATTCTTGATTAGGATTGATTTTCTCTCTGGCTTTACTCGCGATGGCTGTGCCGATGCTGGTGCTTTCCATGAAAATGACCATGGAAATCAGCAGGGCCGATGGAAGCAGCGCCTGAAAGCGTTCCAGGCTCATCAGTACAATATTAATGTCGGGCAGCACTGTCGGAATATCCCCTACCACCGGTACTCCGAATGCCGTATCCAATGAAAAAAGTTGCACTGACACCACGCCAATCACCACTGCGTACATGGGTGCGCTTTTTACAAGGCTGTCAATCACGGCATCAGCAAGCCCCGTTCTCTTTAAAAGCGAACCGAAATAAGTTTTGCAAAACACCAGGACGGCTACTGCCACCAGGGAAACGATGACAACCGCCTGATTAAATTGGCTCGTCTCTTCGAACAGGTACCTGTAGACACCCACAATGCTGGTATCTGCTGATGACGCCAATCCGATCATCAGCGGTAACTGGTTACTGATAATCAGGATGGCAGCGGCCGTGATAAAACCAGTAACAACCGCATGGCTTAGAAACGAGATTACTGACCCAAAGTTAACAACCCGAAGTACGATCAGGACGATACCGGTTACGACACACAACTGAACCACAGTTTCTGTGTAGTCGACGGTTCCGGGAATAGCATAGGAAGAGGCCGCTTCGAGCGTCATCATGGCTATGATCGCCGTCGGACCAACTGCCAGCGCGCGCGAAGACCCAAATATTGCATAGCCAACCAAGGACATCATGGCGGCATACAAGCCAGCCTCGGCGGGCATACCAGCAAGAAAGGCATATGCGATCACCTGCGGAACTGTGATAAAGACCACTACAGTCCCGGCAACCAGGTCAGACCTGAAACGACCCAGTGAATACTTTGGGCCCCAGGTCATTACCGGGAATATGAGTTCAAGTAATCTGTTCATGGCTAAAAAGTAAGGTGCATCTGTTCAAGTTTCCTCAAAATATGGCCAGTTATCTCGTGTCAGGCATCTATATTGTAATGATACCCGTCTTCGGCCTGAACATGCAGTGCCTTCCCACTTGAGCAGGCTATCTTTCAGATCACAAAAATCCGACGGGAAACAGACTAGCAAACCACCGGCTATTCATACCTTGATTGTACGAATTTCATCCGTTTACTATTAGGTCATAAGATCTATAATATAGGTCATATGACCTAATGTTCAGTCACTATGCTGCCTTCAAAACCACAGAATACCCGCCAGCAAATCATCGATGCTGCAACGCGATTACTGATAGAGGAAGGCGCAGGAGGATTCTCGGTCAGGAAAGTGGCGCAAGGCGCTTTGATCAGTCTTGGCAACCTGCAATATCACTTTCCCACAAAAAATGACCTCTTCTACGGTTTGTTCGAACAGGTAAAGGACCGGGTCATTGCCGTAGCGGCAACTGAGCAGGATGAAGAAGCCCAGTTCTTCGCCTATGTGGATGTCATCTTCGAAGAATGGGATACTGCCGCCGGATCTATTCCCGTCTGGGAGCTTGGGGCCATGGCTGCACATGATGAGGATCTCGCAGAAATGCTGCATAACCTGTATACGCCCTTTCGAAAGAGACTGACCTGGCTGATCGTCAGGAACAACCCTGATCGATCTGTTCGAGTATGCGAACATCAAGCCACCTGCATTGTCGCAATGATTGAGGGCTCCGGCTTATTTGATGCCCATAGCAGAAGTAACAGAGCTGAGTTTCGCGGCATGAGAAAACAGCTAAGGGAAATCATCAAATCCATCATCTACAGATAAAGCATGTAGTAAATTAACAACCTATCCACGGGAAACCAGAGATGACCATCGACTTTTCGTTTCACGGCCCTTCGGTCAATGAATCTTCTGCACTGCCAAAACATTTTTTCACCGATCCGAAAATTTATGACCTGGAGAAAGACAAAGTCTTCAGGAGTGACTGGGTTGCGGTTGCCCGCGTTGACCAACTGATTAACCCCGGGGATTACCTGACTTATGATTTTTTTGGCGACCCCATCATCCTGGCATGCAACAAACAGGGTCAGATCAATGCTTTCTCGAATGTCTGTCTGCATCGCGCCTGCCCCATTGCCTCGGGTACTGGGAACACCAAAACTCTATTCACCTGCCCGTACCACAAATGGACTTATGATCTTGAAGGACGATTTCGTGGCGCGCCTGACATGGAACAGGCTGTCAATTTCAACCGCGATATGAGATTGCCCTCGCTGAAGGTAGAACTCTGGCAGGGCTGGGTTTTCGTCAACGCATCGAAGAACCCTGAACCACTGGCACCGACTATTTCTGAGTTGGAGGCCAAGCTTGCCCCCTGGAACGTTGCGAGCCTCAAAACGGTGGGCGTTCTAAAGTATGACTCGCCATGGAACTGGAAAGTACTTCTAGAGAATTTTATGGAGTCATACCACCATATGGGCCCTCACAACGAAACGTTAAACCCTATCTACCCTCATTCTGGTACCTACGCCGAGGAAACGAACGGTAACTACACCCTGCTGGAAAACCCGACAATAGACAAAACCCTGTCCCCTTCCTTCTGGGTCGGTCTGGTGTTTCCCTCAATGATGTTCGCCATGACCCGGGAACCGAACGCACCTATCCTTGCCTGGTACCAAATGATCATAAAATCAGTCGATCAATTTGAACTGAATATCCATGTACTGGCACCTCAGACGCTGATCGACAGCGGTCATAGCGAGGAAGCACTGGCGACGTATCAAATGATTCATGGTGAGGACATCCCCATATGTGACAGCGTCTGGCTAGGCCTTCAGAGCACCCAGTACACACCGGGGCGACTCAGTCACCTGGAAGGTTGTATCTGGTATTTCCATGAGTATCTGCACCGCAAGCTCAGCGCAGTCTGACCACATTAGATTGACCCTCTTGAGCTCAACCCCTATGATGGCTCCGCCTTAGATCAGGTGCCTTGGCTGTATTGTTACAGTCAGGGTGAAACGAGAAGCCAGTTAAAATCTGGCGCTGCCCCCGCAACGGTAAGCGAGAAACTATTTCATTCGGCCACTGTGCATTAGCAAGAGCATGGGAAGGCGAAATAGATGTTAAAGACTCGCAAGCCCGGAGACCGGCCTAATCTATCAAGCAAATTACCGC
>DTZW01000254.1:15920-20424 GCA_012961165.1 Gammaproteobacteria bacterium
ATTATTTTTTCCCCGCACCGGATAACTACTATCGCTACATCACTCGGGTGTGAGTGTGGAGAAAGACAATGCAATCACCAATATTCCGTGCATCATGCATGGCACTTTTTATATCTCTGGTTTTAAACCAGGCAATCGCACAACCAGCTTCAGAAGCAATAGAAATCATCACGGTATCTGCAACACCTATTAGTATCGACGATGCTGGCAGCTCTGTCAGTGTGATCTCTCGACAGGATATACTCGACCGTAATGCTGCATCCGTTCAGGATCTTCTCAGGGAGGTTCCCGGATTTTCCGTGAGCCAACAAGGCTCTCATGGCGCAGTCAGCCAGGTCAGGATTCGGGGAGCAGAAGCCAACCAGGTACTCGTGCTGATTAACGGCATCGAAGTCAACGACCTGGCCCAGGGAAGCGAATTTGATTTCAGCCAGATTTCGACGAACGACATCGAACGTATCGAAATTGTGCGCGGGCCACAGAGTGCACTGTGGGGAAGTGACGCGATGGCAGGCGTCATTCATATCATCACAATGCCAAACACCGATCACAGCTCTTTCGATGCCAGCATTGAATCGGGTTCATTTTCTACCCAAAGAGCAACGTTCTCGGCAAACCATGGCTCTTCTCGCCACCAGGCAAAGTTTTCTGTTGATTACCTGGATTCCGACGGTACGAATATCGCACGAAGCGGTAGTGAGGATGACGGGCTTGAAAACCTGACCCTCAGCCTGGCAGGACGTTACGCTACCTCTGACAATTTGAGCCTGGCTTACACCATTCGCCATACCGATAAGACCAGTGAATTCGATGCCATTGATTTCTTCACGACAGGCCTGCCCGTAGATGCGGATTATGAAACGGTCTCAAAGTACTTCTATTCAGGCGTTTCAATTACCCATGTCATTAACAATACCTTTGATCATTCACTGAAGGTTTCACGGACTGATACCGACAACGAAACCTCAGCAAGCAATCCTGACAAAGACATTACTCGCGGTGTACGTGACGCTTTCAAGTATCAGTTTAATTATTTGGGCGGAGCCAATCGCCTGTCACTGCGGATTGAACACAAAACCGAAGACTACGAACAGCGTGGTACGGCATCTTTTTTTGGCGACCCGAACCAGAACCTAGATGCAAAGACCGACAGTTTCGCGTCTGAGTATCGCTATGTTGGCGACAGGTTTAACTTCTCTTTGAGTGGTCGACACGACAACAATTCCGAATTTGACGACGCGGACTCCTGGAGGATGACCGGCAATTTCAAACTGCCCCAGGCAACCCTCTTCGCATCAGTCGGTGAAAGCATCAAAAACCCAACGTTCACGGAACGCTTTGGGTTCTTCACCAATTTTATCGGCAACCCTGACCTGGAGCCCGAAGAATCACTGCACTGGGAAATAGGTGCCCGTACTTCGCTGCTAAATGACAAACTCGATCTTGCACTGACCTACTTTGATGCCAACCTGGAAAACGAGATCAACGGTTTCGTTTTTGATTTCGGGACAGGAGGCTTCACCTCTGGAAATGTCGATGGCGAGTCTGAACGAAAAGGCGTGGAACTGGAGTTACGCTATGCGCAGTCTGAACAGTTCGACCTCAAGGCAACTTATACCTACCTTGACGCCACCCAGCAGGACTTTAACGGCAGTGACGTCACCGAGGTTCGAAGACCGGAACATACTGGCTCCCTGACCATGAACTACCGATGGCAACAGGCCGGACTCAACTTCGCGGTAAGCTACACGGGTGCCCAGGAAGACAACTTCTTTCCTCCTTTCCCACCCTATCAGGAACGCGTTGAACTGAATGCCTTCACCCTGGTCAGCCTGTCAGGTTACTACAACGTGAATGACCTGGTCACAGTCACGGCCAGGCTCGAGAACATTACCGACGAAGACTACGAACAGGTTTACGGATTCACGTCTCCAGGAATCGGCGGGTATCTGGGCTTTAGGCTGAAGTGGTAGGTGCCGGTGACTTTTCCTAAGGTGCCGTGATCTTTGGTATCGGGGAATTATATGAACGCCAACGAACGTCAGGATATGCCAACTAAGAGGATCGTCACGCAGCTCCCGAACACAGCAATACTGTCACCGAGTGCGGCGGCCCTGACTCGATCGGGCGGCATTTAGCCGTCCTTATTGGTCAGTGCTTATTCGTCGAGCAGGGCTGCCAGCAGGTCTTCCCCACCGAAAGTACCGGGCTCTACCTCCCGAACCGCGAAGGCCGGCGAAACACATTCTGGCTGTTCTCCTGGCTCAGATGGCGGGGTGAAGTAACCCATCGCATACTGCCCCATGGTGTAGCCCAACATATCCTGCATTTCAGCTGAGAATTCCCGCGCGATTTCCGGCGGACAGGATAGATACTGATTCTCTTCCTGCCTCAGCCAGCCCAGCGTATAGGTGAGGTTCACGCCGATACGGTCGGCTGTCGATCGGTTCTCACCACCGCCATGAAATACGCCACCCGTATACAGCAGTACCGACCCGGCAGACATGACAGCCTGACTAATTTCCTCAGGTTTAGCCTTACGATCATCGGGCCAATCAAGGCTGCCGGCAACGACCTGGGTCGCACCGTTTTCCTCGGTAAAATCCGTCATCGCCCAAATAGTATTGAACTGCGGCTCTATATCATGCAGACGCTTACCCCAGGCCCAACGATCCCGATGAATCTCCTGCTTTCCCTGTCCCGGTTTTAGCCTGATGATCTGCGTTAAATGGAGCTGGACCCGCTCACAGAAGGGGGCGAGGAATGTTTCTGCACACTTGACGATTTTCTGGTTCATCACCATGCCCCTCGCTTTCGCCGAGCGTGCAATAAGAGCGCCGGTTCGGGTTGTCTTGTTACCTGAAAACCTATCGCGACCAACCTCGGTTGCCTGCATGTAGGGGTCAAGTTCAGCGCGGAACTGTTCAATGTCGGCGAGTTTGAGTACATCACTTAGGATGACGGCGCCATCCCGGGAAACAATGCCCAGAATTTCATCGGTACTGGCCGTAGCAGGAAGCGTTTGAAGCTGTGGCATATTCTTTCCCCATAGGATCAAAAGAGCGACTACGACTCTATTTGTATTACTTATCCTGTGTCAACAGATTTCCACCTTCCCGGGCTCACCGCGCCATCATCGGTTGTGTAGTAGTATTATTGATCAAGCAATCACACCTACAACACCCGGTATCCAAATGTCCTACGAATGCTTCAATATCTCCATCGAAAATAACATCGCCCATGTCGTATTGAATCGCCCAGACAAAAGAAACAGCATGAACGCTGATTTCTGGCGTGAACTGCCTGAAATCATCAAGGACATCGACCGTGGCGCAAAGGCTCGGGTGATTGTTTTATCATCTACAGGGCCGCACTTCTCTGCCGGGCTGGACCTGACGTCCTTCGGTGGTGTTGGACAACCGGCTGAAGGTGACGAGAAGAAGCGAAAACTGCAAGCCGCCGCAGCGTTCTATGACAATGTTCTACATATGCAGGGTTCGTTCAACTGTATCGAAGAAGCTCGAGTCCCCGTGCTTGCTTGCATCCAGGGCGGTGCTATAGGTGGCGGCGTGGACCTGATTACCGCCTGTGACATTCGATACGCAACCGAAGACGCGTTCGTGACCATTTTCGAAACCAACATCGGTATGACCGCAGATGTCGGTACTTTCCCGAGACTGGTTAAATTAATACCTGAAGGCTATGTCCGCGAAATGGCCTATACCGGCAGACGCGTGAGCGCGAGCGAAGCTAAATCCATGGGGCTGGTTAATCATGTTTATCCGGACCAGGAAACCATGCTCCAGGAAGTCATGAAAATTGCGGAAGATATCGCCAGCAAAGCTCCATTGGCAGTCTACGGTTGTAAGCGGATGATCAATTATGCCCGCGACCACACTACGGCTGACGGTCTGGATTACATTGGGATATGGAACGCGAGTATGTCTAATCTGGAAGAGATCCAGGAAGCATTGGCCGCCAATGCAGAAAACAGGCCCGGTGATTTCGCGCCATTGCCGAAAAGTAAGCGTACCGACTAGGCGGCGGGTTCCCGGTTGAGTCGTTCGGTGCCAACATATAAGACGGCGCCGACGCTCACAATCATCAGGCCTGCGATCCCTTCTTCCGGCCGGTTGATCAGAATGTAGATGAGCGTCCAGGCCATCAGGCCAAGAAAAATGAGTGGCGTTACCGGGTATCCCCAGGTCCTGTAGCCATCTGCGCCCTGGTTTCTGAACCGCAACACGAAGACGCCTGCTACCGCGAAGAAAGTATTCAGCCCCATCACAAAGCCTGAAAATACCAATACCGACTCAAAGGTCGAACTCAGGATGAAAAAAAGCGTTACCACTGACTGAATAACAATTGCCACCATGGGAATATCGTTACGGTTCTTTTTGGACAGGAACCTAAACAAACGAAAGTCTTCGCCAATAACCTGTAGCACCCGAGGCCCGGCGATAATCATCGCGCTGACCGTCGATATGAGTAACGTCGCCAGCAC
>DTZW01000255.1 GCA_012961165.1 Gammaproteobacteria bacterium
AATTTCCGCGCACTTTACTTTCGAAGTTGCGCTTATATAAATTCGATTCTTTCCAGGTTTTCAGTTTTCGACAGCCAATAAAATAAAGTAATTCTTGAACCAACCAGTATATGAATCCAAACGTAAAATACTGCGTACAATGGTGATGCGTTTGTTGTCTTAAAGTCGATTTTTTGTAATGTAATTAACTACTTACAAAGGTAACTCCTATGTCATCTGATGCTATCTTTTGTGGTGTCAACCAATGTCTGCAAAGGTGCTGGGCGACAGCCTTGCGGGCGGTCCAGTCGGTCACCTGCATGGCTATGGCAATCTATAGAAAAACCAGATCCCCCGAGTTTTACTGAGTTAGATGCAATACAGGCGATGCACAATTGAACGCAATATTCAGCTAATGCCTTAACTTAGGATTATTGTTTGCGGGCCCTGGCGAAGCCTGCGAAAGGGTTTATAGTGGGAAAACTCGACGTTTGTGGGAAAGAAAAATAAAGGCCCTCTCTGAGAGCCCCCATTTTTGGTGGGCCGTCCGCGACTCGAACGCGGGACCAATTGGTTAAAAGCCAACTGCTCTACCGACTGAGCTAACGGCCCGAAAGGAAAGGCGGCTATCATACCGATTCCCGCCCAAAGTTCAAGGAACTCGGGTTTGATCGAGGCTAGCCATTACGGCTTCGACGACTTTTGCGCTCAGGTCACAACCGGTCAGTTTATCAATGGTGGTAATTCCGCCTGGATTAATCACATTGACCTCGATAAGCCACGGGTAAACGAGATCCACCCCTGCGAACCAGGCGCCTTTCGACAGGATCTGTTGGGCCAATTTGGTGCAATAGTCGCGTTCTGCCTCAGAGAGGTCACAGGGCTCAGTTTTGGCACCGGCAGTGATATTGGTGCGGTGATCGTCCAGGGGGTGACGCAGGTATTGACCGATCACCTGGCCACCGGCCAATAAAACCCGTTTCTCGCCTTGCTCAATCTCAGGGATGTACCTCTGGAGCATCGTATAGCTGCTGTTATCCGCGCCACAGAGCTTCTTGATAATCACGGTCAGTTGACTGTCCCCGGCGTGAGTGAGGTAGACATCTCTACCAAGGCTCCCTGCAGGCGGTTTTACAATCCACTTTCCTTCATTAGCCTGAACAATACTGATCAGTTCTTCAGCGGAGGTTGATGCGTAGGTTTCCGGACTCGGAAACTGATCGCCCTGGCTGGCAAGATAATACTTGCTCTTAAGATGCATGATGGCGTCAAGTGAGTTAACGATTTTGCATCTTTCGGGCAGGGAGTAGAGCAGTTGGTATTTATCGAGGAAGTTCTCTCGATCACCCAGGCCAAGAATCCAGATAACATCGTGATCGATTTTACATTCAGCACTCGTCGGCAGCGGTGAGCCTGACTTCAGGTGTGAGCGCCAGGAGAATGCGTCAGCCGTAACCCGACCCGCAAGCAGCCTCAGGGAATCGACAAACAGAATGTCGAGGCTATGGCCTGACTTATCCAGTTCACGGGCGAACCTGAGATAATTACCATCCTCTAGTGTCGGCGTCTCCTGTATCAGCAGTGCGATGCGTGCCATGGAATGAAAGCTATGCGTTCTGAATAAAGCAGAGGTGACTTTACCGGCTTTGGCTGCGCTATAATAGCTTCTCCATTTATCCCGGTTAACGATAAGACTGATGTCCAACATTGCATTCGACGTACCACTTCATCAGAGCCATCTGCTGAGTGATGGTGAAGTTCGTGCCTATAAGGATCGAATTAAAGCTCTGCTTAAACGCGAAAACGCCGCGATCGTGGCTCATTACTATACCGACGATGCGATCCAGGAACTGGCGGAAGAAACCGGGGGCTGTGTCTCAGACTCGCTTGAAATGGCGCGATTCGGTGCGGAGTGTAACGCCGATACTCTGGTAGTAGCCGGTGTTAAGTTCATGGGCGAGACTGCCAAGATTCTTTCTCCGAAAAAAAGAGTCTTGATGCCGACCCTTGAGGCAACTTGTTCACTTGACCTGGGTTGTCCCATTGATGAGTTTTCTGCTTTCTGCGATGACCACCCTGACCATACCGTTGTCGTTTATGCGAATACATCGGCTGCCGTGAAAGCGCGCGCAGATTGGGTGGTGACGTCCGGTATCGCACTGGAGGTTGTCGAGCATCTGATGGACGAGGGTAAACCGATCATCTGGGCGCCGGACAGGTATCTTGGCTCGTATATCAACAAGCAGACCGGCGCCGATATGGTGCTATGGAACGGCAGTTGCATTGTGCATGAAGAGTTCAAGGCGAAAGGTCTTCAGGACTTGATGCATGTCTATCCTGAGGCTGCGGTACTTGTGCATCCGGAGTCGCCATCCTCAGTGATCGATCTTGCTGATGTGGTGGGTTCGACCACGCAAATCATTCGCGCTTCGCAGGAACTGCCGAATGAGAAGTTTATTGTCGCGACGGACAAGGGTATTTTTTACAAGATGCGGTCACTCGCACCCGACAAGATATTTATTGAAGCCCCAACGGCAGGCAGTGGTGCAACATGCAGGAGTTGCGCGCATTGTCCCTGGATGGGAATGAATGTGCTGGAAAACCTTGAGTCATCCCTGGTTGAAGCGAGTAATGAAGTTTTGATTGATGAAGAGCTCAGGCACAAAGCACTGGTACCACTTCAGCGTATGGTCGCCTTTCAGGCTAGTGGGGAAATCCGCATAGGAAGCTGAAAAAGGTCTGCGATCGATGGTATGACCGCACTTAACCAATGACGTCCCGGCGTGAAAATTTAACTTGTCGTTGTTATGGGTTCCACTGTCTCAGGCAGGTCTACCTGCAGAGTGGTGATTCGTCCGCGACTGATCTGGCACACGACCCTGCTATCGGACCCGGGCATCAGAGCATGCCCGGCCGGGCGCCAGTCCGGGATTGAAAAGCCTGCTGGGTTTGTGGTGTCGGCTTTCGAAGAGCTGAAACCTGAAATGAAGGCGAGGCACTATTGGTATCTAAGAGATTCAGCCTCCATCCTTCATCATCCAGATATCCTCCAGTCTTTGTTTAATGCGTGCGGTTTGCTGAAAGTTATGCCGTACCAGGGGTAGTGCGTAACCGAGCTGTTTGATCGCCTGGTCGTAATTGGCGTTGAGCACGAAAAATTCTGCTCGAGCTTCGTGCACCCCAGGAATATTGTTGGCAAGACCATAGGCTTCCGCCAGCAGGTACCAGACATATTCATCGTTAGGTCGTTTAACGCTTAGATTGGTTAACACTTCCAGCGCTGCGTGGGGTTTGCGTGCGGCAAGGAGTGCCTGCGCGTAAGTGGCGGATAAAGGGTAGTTGTTGGGTGACACTTCCAAAGCTTCCTCCAAAAGGTCGAGCGCAATTTCCGGTTGCTGGGCACTGGTGTAGATCGCAGCCTCGGCTATTCGAAAGGGGATATTCAATGGGTGCTGTTCACGAAGTTCCCGGATATGTGTGCGGGCTTTGTCGAAGGCTAATGAATTGGTAAGCGAGATGACCAGGCCATACTGGTTTGCAGTTTTCTGGATGGTATTACTGCTTTCCTTAAATGCGGCTTCGAAATGCTTTATCTCCTGTGGCTGGTTCCCGCTGGTGACCGCGCGAGCGCGGATGCGCATCAATTGATACTCCAGGTTGGCGGGGAATTGCTTTTTGGGGTAATTCTGGGTTTGGTTATACGAATCCGCCACTCGGTCGTTGGTTACAGGGTGGGTTCGCAGGAATTCCGGGATATTGTTGCCTGTGCTGTAACGGCTGGCGCGCTGCAATCGCTCGAACATATAAGCCATAGCGCGTGGGTCCATGCTGGCCTCATCCAGTGTATAAATACCGATTCTGTCAGCTTCTGCTTCTCGTTCGCGGGAATACTTGAGGGACTGGTTCTGTGCCAGCCCACGGCTTCCGGTCAATGCCGCAAGCGCAGCATCCCCACCGGCAGTTGCTGCAAGAATGACCCCGGCCAGCAAACCGGCAATGTTAATGGCTGCGCTTTTTTTGCCCTCGGCCACTCTTCTGGCGAAGTGGCGTTGACTCAGGTGAGCCAGTTCGTGGGAGAGGATCGCCGACATTTCATGTTCCGTTTGCGCGTAGCGGAACAGGCCGTGGTGAACACCAACTATCCCGCCCGGCGCCGCGAAAGCGTTCAGCGACTTATTCCGGATAATCACAATGTCGAGTCGGCGATCTTCAAGTTGGCTGTGTGAGGCAAGGCGATAGATGAGATGCTCTAAAAAGTCCTGGAGGACGGGGTCATCCAGTGTAGGTGCCTGGGCCCTGATCGAGCGTAAAAACTGTTGTCCGA
Organism: Gammaproteobacteria bacterium; assembly: GCA_012961165.1. GTDB lineage: Bacteria > Pseudomonadota > Gammaproteobacteria > Pseudomonadales > Azotimanducaceae > UBA9659. Next base: position 4,304 of record DTZW01000255.1, read on the forward strand.
GCCTGTGCTCCTGCTCGAGCGAAATAATGCCTGACGTGCTGTCCCCGAACGTCGGCAGGTCCTGGTTGGCTGACAAGGTCAGGCACCAGAGGACGCTACTCAGGATTAGAGAAATACGAATCATTTTTCAGGTTCAGGTTAGGGTGTGCCAGCGTATTTGGACAGATTATCTCACTTTACGTTCAGATCTTCGCCTATAGAGGGTCAAGGGTCGGTCAGTTTCCGTTATAATCTCTTCCATGGATATTGATCGAAAGCTGGACGCCTGTGGATTGACCTGTCCGTTGCCGTTGCTGAAAGCAAAACAAGCGCTAAACGGTCTTGATAGCGGTTTTGTGCTCGAGGTCGTCTGTACAGACCCCGGATCTGTCCGAGACTTTGAGGTCTTTGCCAAACAAAGTGGCAACGAGTTGTTGCGACAGCAAGAATCTGACGGCCAATATACTCACTGGCTGAAGAAAGCCTGAGTTAATTGCCGAAACCGCCGAGCTTGTGAAGCTATTCGCACGCCAGTAATATGAGCCACTTTTCCTAAAGGCCGCTACCATGATCACCGGAAGTATCGTCGCCCTGGTCACCCCCATGCACGCAGATGGTGAGATCGACTGGGCGAAACTTGGTGACCTGCTCGAGTGGCATATTGAACAGGGGACAGCGGCAATCGTGCCTGTGGGCACGACCGGTGAGTCTGCGACCGTTACAGTCGATGAACATTGCCAAATTGTTAAGTTCACCGTTGATACGGTTGCCGGGCGGGTTCCCGTCATTGCAGGTACCGGCGGTAATTCCACGGCGGAAGCGATCGAGTTAACGTCTTCAGCGAAGGCGCTAGGTGCTGATGCCTGCCTGCTGGTGACACCCTATTACAACAAACCTACTCAGGAAGGCTTGTTTCGTCACTACCAAGCCATTGCCCAGGCGGTTGACCTGCCGCAGTTTCTTTACAATGTTCCTGGTCGAACTGCCTGTGATATGTTGCCGGAAACGGTTGCCCGCCTGGCTGAAGTTCCTCAGGTTATTGGCATTAAAGAGGCAACTGGTGACCTTAAACGCGGGCAACAAATTCGTGAGCTGTGCGACATTCCGATTTACTCGGGAGACGATGCGACGTCCTGTGACCTGATGCTGGAAGGCGCCAGAGGTACGATCAGCGTGACGGCCAATATCGCGCCGGCTAAATTGTCTGCGATGGCTGTCGCCGCGGTAAATGGTGACGCAGAAATCTCGAAGGCAATTGACGAAGAGTTGCAGGGACTGCACGAGAAATTGTTTCTTGAGTCGAATCCTATTCCCGTTAAATGGGCACTGTCCCAAATGGGTAGAATAGAGGCAGGCATCAGGTTACCGATGACGCCTTTTTCGGAAAAATATCATGTTGAACTACGTGCAGCGATGCACCATGCAGGGGTAATTAATTGATCGTACGTGGATTGTTGGTATGTGGAGTGTTGCTACTCGGTGGTTGCGGTTGGCTTGGCTGGTTTGGCAAGAGCGATGAACAACTGACGCTTGAGACGGGGTCCAGTGCCCCGACGGAAATACCTGGAAGCTTGGACAAGCCTCCTTTTAATGACCAGATGCCTATCCCCCAGGTGATCGACTACAGGGGGCTGGCTGGCAAAGAGGTTGAGCTGAGGCTTCCTGATGCGCTGAGCACGACCTTTGGTGTAGAGCAGATTGTGATCCGAAAGCTGGGTGAGTCCAGGTGGGTATTCCTCGACCTGCCCACCGCGACGATATGGCCCCAGGTAGTCCTTTTCTGGGAAGAAAACCATCTGCCAGTGGCGCAGCTGGATCCAAGAAACGGCACCCTGGAAACAGCTTGGATCATTGGTACCAGTGGCAACCCTGATGAGATTTACGAGAGCCTGACCAGTGGCTCAGCATGGGGTGAGCAATCCATGGCCCAGCAGTACAAGTTTTTTGTGCGAGTTGAGCCAGGTGTCAGGACCTCCAGCACAGAACTTTATATCGAGCAGGCAGAGCGTCCTCTGGGTGGATTTGATCCCGATGACCGGATGGATTGGGATGGCAAATCGGATAATCCTGAACTTGAAGGAAAGATGCTGACTACACTGGCTTACTATCTGGGTGACCGGGTTGCGCAGGGTCCGAGTGTGTCGTTACTGGCCGCCGGCCTGCAGGAAAGCAAGGCGTTCCTGGTGGCCGAACCTGAGGGTATGGTTCTAAAATACAAACTCGACTTCGATCGGGCCTGGGCAACGGTTGGGGCTGCGCTTGAAGATGCCCGAATCAGTGTAGAGGACCTGGACCGTACTTCTGCTGTCTATTATGTCTACTACAGCTCTCGACATGATCCTGACCCGGGGTTCTTTTCAAAGATTTTTGGTGGCGGCGATGCTGGTGATAGTAAAGAAGATGCTGATCCAGGGCACAGGTTCACGGTTCAGCTGGAGTCGGAAGGTGAAGAAATCAGGGTTACGGTTGGCGTTGCCAGCGAACTTGCGGCGTCGGATACCGACAGCCTGATCCTGAAAGAGCGGTTACTAAAGCTGATCAAGGAATACTCCACCTAGTGATTCAGGACCAGAGCGCATGCCAGTGAGATTCGCTTCCCTGGGAAGTGGCAGCAAGGGTAACGCGACCCTGATCGATAACGGCAGTACCTGCGTGGTCATCGATCTTGGCTTCACCATTAAGGAAACTGTCCGAAGACTGTCTCGCTTGGATTTGATGCCCCAAGACGTCGATGCCATTCTGGTGACCCATGAGCATGCAGACCATATCCACGGTGTTGCCGGTTTTGCCAGAAAATTTGGCACACCGGTTTACCTGACACCAGGTACTTACCAGCACAAAAAAATGGGTGAGTTGCCGGTTTTGAACGAGATCAATTGTCACAGTCCGTTTGAAGTCGGTTCACTCACTATCACTCCGGTTGCAGTACCTCATGATGCCAAAGAGCCGTGTCAGTATCTTGTTACCTCGAATGAGATAACAGTTGGAGTGCTGACGGACCTCGGTCATATCACGCCGCACGTCAGAGAAACGTATCGTGAATGTGATGCGTTGTTGCTCGAATGCAACCACGACCTGGTGATGCTCCAGGATGGGCCTTACCCTTATCAGTTGAAGCAAAGGGTGGGCGGTGACTATGGCCACCTGAATAATGTACAGGCTGCAGGACTGTTGGATACCATTAATCTCGAGCGGCTGCGTCACCTGGTCATCTCTCACATCTCGGCGAAAAATAACCTTCCCAATCTGGCGCAAGATGCCGTACAGCCCTTGTTATCAGGGTGGGCTGGCTCGCTGGTGGTCGCCAGCCAGGAAGCAGGCTTTGGCTGGATCTCTTTGGACTAATCTTGAAAAAGGCTTGAATACTGTGTTTTCATACAGTACTGTATGAATTAACAGTAAATCTGGATGTACATACCGCTAGCAGTGAACGATTAGAGGCTAGCGTATAGCGTATAGAGGCTAGCGACTAGAGGTTGGCGACCAGGCACACCGGGCAGGTCAATTGAGGAGATTGTAATGAGAGTAAGACATATCAGGTCACTGGACATCTGGCTGATGAGCAAGGGCAATCGCGTGCTGTATCGCGGCAAGGAGAATCCCTGGCGATCAACAAGAATCATGCAAAGTGCGCTGCGCCGTGAAGGCGTTCGAAGCGCGGCGTAACGTCTTAAAAATATCGACCTTTCTTAACCTGAATCCCGTCTTCTGTTAGGCTAGCCGTTTTTCGGAGAAGCATCGGTGAGCATCGACTCGTATACCGTCGAAATCAACGACCAGAATTTTCAATCTGAGGTCGCGGAAAAGTCCCAGCAGGTTCCAGTACTGCTGGAGTTCTATGCGGAAGGTGCAGAGCAGTGCGCACCTACAACTGCCCTGCTTCAAAAACTGGTCGTCGAGTACCAGGGTAAATTTTTACTGGCACGGGTTGATATCCAGCAAAACCAGCAGCTTGTTCAACAGTTGCAGGTTCGGGCGCTGCCGAGTATCAAGATTATCTTCCAGGGCCAGATGGCAGGCGATTTCCAAGGTCCCGCAGAGGAGCAACAGCTCCGTGAGGCGCTGGATCAGTTAACCATGAGCCCCATGGATCGCGTTCGCGATCAGATTGACCTTCTGCTTGAACAGGGTGAGCGTGGACAAGCGATCCAGATGTTGCAGCAGGTCATTGCCGAAGAGCCGGCAAATTTCGGTTTACAGGTGGAGCTCTGTGACCTCCTTATTATGGAAGGCCAGGTCGATGACGCGCGCAAGGTACTGTTGAGTATTCCGGCTGACGCCGAGGGTATCGACAAACCTAAAAGCCGTCTCGAGTTTATCGAGCTGGCCGGTGACCTGGGAACACTCGATGAGCAGCGGTCAAAAGCAGAAGTTGACCCGGCTGATCTCCAGGCCAGATTTGATTATGCGATCAAGCTGATTGTAGATGACCAGGTTGAAACCGGGCTGGAGGCGCTTCTTGCGATTCTGCAGGTAGATAAAACCTGGGGTGAAGAGAAAGCAAGGCTCACCATGATTAAGGTGTTTAATATGCTGGGTAAAGGCAATGAGCTCGCCACGAGCTACAGAAGGAAAATGTTTACATACTTGCATTAAGTTGGCGTCGCCAACTTAATGCAAGTCCGTTGTAGCACTAACTACTCAGGGTAAATACACTGAGTAGTTAGTGTGGGACGGTAATCTCAGATTTTCTGAGGTCTTCGCATTTACCAGGCCTACAATCAGTGACTTCTCCCCACTCTTCACGCCCACCAAATCTGTAAACCCATACAGCATCTGCTAAACTTCCAGTGGTAAGTTCTTGAAATAAGGCGTGTGTTAAATGACACCGGAGCTCGCTGCGGCTTTCCTAACAGGTTGTTTCCTATCAGCCATTTTCACTTACTTCCTGGTATCAAGATTTGAGAAGGAATCCGCGACAGAAAAAGCAGACGCCATAGGCAGCCAGCTTGCCGTCAGCCTAACAGAATTGACCGAACAGCAGGTTCTAAACGCTTCCTTGCGCGAGCGACTTGAGGGCAGGGAGGCCAGGATTGGCCAACTTGAACTGCTGGTTTCGAATCTCAGTGGAACGCTCGAACAGGAACGAACTAACCTCATCTCAACCCGCGACCAAATCTCGCGGCTCGAAACCACCCTGAGCGAGCAACAGCAACAGGCAGAAGAAAAACTTACCCTTCTTAAGGAGGCAAAAGAATCCCTTCATGATGGGTTTAAAAACCTCGCCAACGAAATTTTTGAATCGAAGCAGAAGGAATTCAAAGCCCAGAGTAAAGAACAGCTCAGCGGTGTGCTGGATCCATTGCATGAAAGGATAAAATCCTTCGAAAAGCGAGTTGAACAGACTTACAACGATGAAGCCAAAGAGCGTTTCTCGCTCGTCAAGGAAGTGAAGAACCTGCAGGAACTTAATAGCAGGATTGCCCAGGATGCAGTTAATTTAACCAATGCTCTTAAAGGCGGGAACAAGACCCAGGGGGTTTGGGGTGAAATGGTGCTTGAGAAAGTGCTGGAAAATTCCGGTTTAGTAAAAGGCCGGGAGTATGAAATCCAGGTGTCGCTCAAACAGGATGACGGCAAGAGATACCAGCCTGATGCCATTGTGCGTCTTCCTGAAGGGAAAGACGTAGTCGTGGATTCCAAGGTCTCGCTCACCGCGTATGAACGTTACTGCTCAGCGGAAGATGACATTGAGAGGATAGGGGCGCTGAAAGCACACACACAATCAATCAGGTCGCATATCAAAGAGCTGGCGGCTAAGGACTACCAAAACCTTGAAGGAATTCGGACGCTGGATTATGTCTTGTTGTTTGTGCCAATTGAGTCTGCCTTCTCGGTGGCAACCCAGGAAGATACCACGCTTTATTCCGATGCTCTTTCCAGGCATATCGCCATCGTTACCCCATCGACATTGCTGGCTACGCTGCGTACGATCCAGAATATGTGGCGTGTCGAGCAACAGAATAAGAATGCAGAAGAAATCGCAGACAGGGCTGGCAAACTGTATGACAAGTTCGTCAGCTTTGTAGCTGATCTGGAACTGATCGGCAGCAGGCTTGAATCCACCCAGGGTGCCTACCAGGACGCATACAACAAGCTCGCCAGTGGCCGGGGTAATCTGGTAAAACGTGCGGAAGATATGAAAGCACTGGGCGCGAAGGCCAGTAAATCGTTACCCCGGGACCTGGTTGAAATACCAGAACGAGAGGCTCCTCGGTCTATTTCATCGGTCGAGGGCCAGGAAACCCGTACATAACCTGACAATGCCAGGGGAGTCCCTATCGCTTTCAAACAGTGTTAGTTGAAAGCAATTTCAGTTGAAAAAAAAGGTCTGAGGAAAACAATGTCTGAGAAAAACAATCACGCCTATTGGCAGGCAAACCTGCGGTTGATGCTGGTATTGCTGGTCATCTGGTTCAGTGTCTCGTTTCTGGCGGGTATCATCTTTGTAGACTTCCTCAACCAGTTTCGTCTGTATGGTTACAAGCTTGGCTTCTGGTTTTCGCAGCAAGGTGCTATCTACTTTTTCGTTCTGCTGATCTTTGTCTACGCCTGGCGTATGAATGCCCTGGACAAAAAGTTCGGCGTAGATGAGGAGTAGTTGATGTCCGCACAATTGCTCACTTACCTGTTTGTCGGGGCTTCGTTCACACTTTACATCGGTATTGCCATCTGGAGCCGCTCGTCTTCCACCAAAGAGTTTTATGTGGCTGGTGGTCACGTTAACCCCATCGCAAACGGGGCGGCGACTGCAGCGGACTGGATGTCTGCGGCCTCATTTCTTTCAATGGCAGGGATCATTGCATTTGAGGGCGCCGATGGCGCCAGGTACCTGATGGGCTGGACTGGTGGGTACGTATTACTTGCATTGTTGCTCGCACCTTACCTTAGGAAATTCTCTAAATTCACGGTGCCTGACTTTGTCGGAGATCGTTATTACTCACAGACCGCGCGGCTTGTTGCGGTGGTGTGTGTTATTTTTATCTCGTTTACCTATGTCGCGGGACAAATGAGAGGGGTTGGAATAGTGTTCAGCCGCTTTCTTGAAGTGGACATCAATACCGGTGTTCTCATCGGCATGGCCATCGTTTTTTTCTACGCTGTGCTGGGTGGCATGAAGGGCATTACCTATACCCAGGTGGCTCAATACTGTGTGTTGATTTTTGCCTACCTGGTGCCTGCCATTTATATTTCTATTGCCCTGACGGGTAATCCACTACCAATGTTTGGCCTGGGTTCTACGATGGTCGATGGCAGTGGTGTTTACCTGCTGGATAGGCTCGATGGCCTGACCACTGAACTGGGCATGGCCGCATTTACGTCAGGGAACAAATCTACCATTGATATGCTGTTTATTACGGCTGCCTTAATGGCAGGAACCGCAGGGTTGCCCCACGTGATTGTTCGATTCTTTACCGTACCCAGGGTCAGGGATGCCCGTATTTCGGCTGGATACGCCCTGGTATTCATCGCGCTGCTCTATACGACTGCTCCTGCAGTCGCAGCCTTTGCCCGAATGAACATCATTAACAATGTCGATGGTATGCCCTATGAGGATGCCCCGTCATGGTTTAGCAAATGGGAAGACTCGGGGCTAATCGCCTGGCGTGACAAGAATGAGGATGGTGTTGTCCAGTACCGGGGTGGCAATGCGTTGCAGCCGGCGAAACCTGTCTTCACCGGTGAACGCGGAAGCAGTGGCGAACGTTTACTTGGAAACAGCGATTCAGCCAGCGAAAACGAGTTGTACATAGACCGGGATATTATTGTGCTGGCGCATCCGGAAATTGCGCAGTTACCGAATTGGGTGATTGCCCTGGTGGCAGCGGGCGGACTTGCTGCGGCGTTATCAACTGCAGCTGGATTGCTCCTGGTTATTTCCACCGCGGTATCCCATGACCTGATGAAAAAGACATTCAAGCCCCAGATCACTGAACGTCAGGAGCTCCTGTTTGCTCGAATTGCCGCTGCAGTAGCGATAGGTATCGCCGGTTTGTTTGGCATTTATCCTCCGGGGTTTGTTGCTGAGGTTGTGGCATTTGCCTTTGGATTGGCTGCCGCAAGCTTTTTCCCGGTGCTGCTGCTTGGCGTCTTCTCCAAGAGAATGAACAAGGAAGCAGCCATTACAGGCATGATTACGGGCCTTGTGTTCACCTTTGCTTATATCGCCTATTTCAAATTTGTTAGTCCTGCTGATAACAATCCAGATCATTGGTGGTTTGGCATATCTCCTGAAGGCATTGGAACGCTGGGGATGCTGGCTAACTTTGTGGTGTCATTGATTGTTTGCAGGTTCACACCACCACCACCCGCCGAGATTCAGGCGCTGGTTGAAAATATCAGAGTGCCTTCTTAGGTGAGTCTTGTTAAGCGTTATCGTTGATCTTTTGCGACAGCGGTGTTTCCATAGAAAATTATTCCCAACCATTTTATGACAAGAAGGCCAGGCCATGATTGAAGCAGATAATCTGATCAGTCAGTACGAGAGTGAAGGCGTAAATCGCGTAAAGCTAGGATTTACGGATATCGATGGTGTGCTTCGCGGCAAGTACATCAGTCTTGATAAATTCAAGAGTATCGCTGCGGGTGCAGCAGGATTTTGTGACTGCGTCCTGGGTTGGGACATGGACGACCAGCTGTACGACAACGCCAAATACACCGGTTGGCATACCGCTTTTCCGGATGCGGCGTTTCGCGTCGACCTGGCGACTGAAAGGCGCCTGCAGGATGAGAATAACCTGCCATTCTTCCTGGTTGAGTTTGTCGCCGACGATGGCGGCCTGCACCCGATATGCCCTCGTAGCAGATTGAAGCACATCCTGGGCGTTGCCGAGTCAATGGGCTACCTTCCAAGGCTTGCCTTCGAGTACGAGTTCTTTATTTTTATTGAGACGGCCCAGTCTGTGCGAGAGAAAAACTATACGGATCTGGTTCCGTTGTCTCCCGGAAATTTCGGCTACTCTGTTCTAAGAACCATGACCTTGTCAGATCTCTTTAATGAGTTTATGGATTATTGTCTGGCACATGATTTCCCGCTTGAAGCGTTGCACTGTGAAACAGGGCCGGGCGTATGGGAGGCGGCCATTGCGGTTGATGATGCGCTTGCTGCCGCTGATAAGGCTGTCCTGTTCAAGACCTTCGCCAAAGCCTTCTTCCAGAAAAGGGGCATGATTGCGACTTTTATGGCTAAGTGGTCTATGGATTATCCAGGCCAAAGTGGTCACGTTCACCAGTCGCTGCTGTCGAGGGAAGACGGCCGGAATGTTTTCTTTGATGCAAACGAACCTCATTCAATGAGCGCGACCATGCACCATTATGTTGGCGGGCTTCGCCGTCACATGAAGCCACTACTCGCGGTGACCTCGCCAACAATCAACAGTTATACGCGACTTGTTAAGGGTGCCTGGGCGCCTACTGCGGCAACCTGGGGCGTGGAGAACAGAACGGTAGCCCTGCGGGTAATTGAAGGATCTGATAAGTCGCAGAGGGTGGAGTTTCGAGTTGGGTCAGCTGATGCGAACCCCTACCTGGTTGCAGCAGCGAATCTGGCGGCCGGGCTTACAGGTATTTCCGAGAAACAGGATCCAGGTGGTGCGGTCGTTGGCAACGCCTATGAATTGCAGGATGAGTTACCACAACATTACCAGTTGTGCGGCAATCTTAGAGATGCCAATCGTGAATTTGTGAATTCAGAGGTTGCCACTCGGATGTTTGGCGATACTTTCGTGGATCACTATGCGGCCTCACGCGACTGGGAGGTTCGCGAATACGAGCGTGCTGTAAATGACTGGCAGCTGCGTCGATACTTTGAAATTATTTAAGGGATATTCCGTTCGATAATGAAAATAGGAATACTTCAGGCGGACTCTGTGATGGATCAGTTCCAGCCAGATCACGGTAATTATCCGGGCATGATTGCGGGAATCCTGGGTCAGGCGGCAACCGAATTAAATCTGGAGACAGAGTTCAGGAACTATGACGTTGAACACGGGATCTATCCTGATGCCATTGATGAATGCGACGGCTATGTCATCACGGGTAGCAAAAAGAGTGTGTATGACGATGAGCCCTGGATAGCTGTCTTAAAAGAATACACGCGCGAGTTGCACGGTGCAGAGAAAAAACTGGTTGGATTGTGCTTCGGGCACCAATTAGTCGCTGAGGCGCTGGGAGGGAAGACGCTTGGGGCAGAAGCAGGATGGTGTGTTGGTATCCATGAGAGTGAAATTATCCAGTCGCGCTGGTTCATGGACGACGAAGAACTGGACCCGTTCACGCTGATCGTTTCACATAAGGATCAGGTCATTCAATTACCGGAAGGCGCTCAATTGCTGGCATCAGCAGAGCAGTGCCCGAACAGTATGTATTGCATTGGCGATCATATATTCACCATGCAGGGTCATCCTGAGTTCACGCAAGAGTATTCAAGAGACCTGATGGACATGCGGCAGGAAATTCTTGGTGCAGAAACCTATAACGTGGGCGTCGCGTCTCTCGATAAACCCCTGATGCGGGAGATGGTTTCTCGCTGGATCATTCGCTTTATGAAAGGTAAACCTGCGGCTAATTGATCTTTATAATCCTGCCTTTTTTGCAGCATAACCGGCAGGAATCCTATGAGTTGGCAATCACGATTTGCAGAGATAATCACCAACAAGGTATTTGAGTTTTTCACTATCTTTATCATTGCGGCATCTGCGCTGATTGAAAAGCAGCAACGGGATAACTCTGGTTCAGGGCCATAACCAGGCTGCACCCCGGACACCAGATGAGTCTCCATGTCGAGCCTTAACGATGCGCGTGCCAACATGATCTGAGAAAACATACTTCCCGAGCCTGGAATGCACTTCCTGATAGAGCCTTTCGATATTGGATACTCCGCCACCGAGTACAATGGTGTCCGGATCCAGTATGTTGATCACACCAGCGAGAGCCCCCGCGAGCTGTTCAAAGTACCCGTCCAATACCTGTCTTGCCATTGATTCACCGCTGACATCCAGAGCCGCGATCTCCAGGGCGGAAAGCGTTTTCCGCGAATGAGTTGCATAAGTTTTTGCGAGTCCTGGACCAGAGATCCAGGTTTCGACACAATCCAGGCGGCCGCAGAAACATTCCCTGCCGCGTTTCAGATCTTCCACTTCCGGCATTGTATTGTGGCCCCACTCGCCGCTGACCCCACTCGGGCCTTGTATCAGCTTGCCATTAACCACAATTCCACCCCCTACGCCGGTCCCGAGAATGACGCCAAAGACGACAGGGCTATCTTTCCCTGCTCCATCAGAAGCCTCGGAAAGGGCAAAGCAATTTGCATCGTTAGCTAATCTCACGGCGCGATCCAGGTGTTGCTCCAGATCACCCAGTAGGTGTTTGCCATTAAGGCAGGTGCTGTTGGAGTTTCGCATCACAGGTGACAGGGGAGAAACAGACCCCGGCGTGCCAATACCAATCGGCAGGTGCTTGTCGTCAGTTAACAGTGCGATGAGTGCCGAAATCGCGCCCAGAATACCTGGGTAATCTTCCTGCGGAGTTGGGAGTCGTTCCCTGCGTTTTATGTCTCCGGCCGAGTCCAGCAGAACACCTTCTATTTTGGTGCCTCCCAGATCAATACCAATGCGGTTAGATGCCTGATTCAAGTCGCAGCACTTCACTGTTTAAAGCGCCATTATAACGCCTAATCAGCACCCGGATCACCCGGGGGTGATCTCGTCGTAGTGTGTGGGTTCGTCTTCAAGAATCAGGTAGGCCAGGCCGTAAGCAATCAGGACACTTGGGGCGTGAATGAGCAGACCAATGACTGCGGCTAACCTTACCCAGAAGTGGGGGATGTCAAGATACCTTGCAACGCCAGAGCAAACTCCACCGAGTTTCCTGTGGTCGGCATTCAGATAAATTTCCTGCCTGTCATTAAATATGTTTTTCATTTTGCTTCTTCCTGCTGTGGACGAATGGATTGTTACTGATAAAGCATTCATTAGTCGTCATGGTGCGCTAGTGGTACCTCACGAAAATCAGGTTCTTGTCGGTCGTTGTATCAGCGCGAACGTCGTTACCATCTGCTGAACTGTGATACCGGAACGAACATGATTCTCCGCAAATATGCCAGGTGAAACGACGAACATGGTCAGTAGCGCCGCTCAGATCCAGTTCATCCTGTGCCTGAAATGTTTTGCGGCTGTACTCATGTTGGCATGTTGTTCAACTTACCGTCAGTCAGCCGCTGACTGCTTAACGCTTTATGTAGTCCCTGGCCTAATTAGTTCACTTTCCATGCCAACTTTTACTTCGGCAGCTAACCACCTGAATATTATAAAAATAATCATCATGTGGTTCGAATGGCGATGGCCTCTGGGGGGCGAATTGAATCAGATTCACGAAAGAATAGTGAAACTCGCCAATCGCCTCAGGCGTGGGCTTGTGGGTGTATACTTGGCGGCGTATATATCAGTTTATTGACGGTAGTTTAATGAATGGAGCGATGAGTCTGCTTAAGACGTTGACCAACAATGGTGTTGACGTATGTTTTACCAATCCCGGGACTTCCGAAATGCATATGGTTGCGGCTATAGGACAAACCGGAGGAATGCGGTCGATATTGAGTTTGTTCGAAGGTGTTTGTACAGGTGCCGCCGATGGCTATGGGCGTATTGCAGGCAAGCCGGCCTGTACCCTTTTGCACCTTGGACCTGGTTTGTCTAACGGTTCAGCTAATCTGCACAATGCCAGGAAAGCTAATTCGCCGGTGATCAACCTGATTGGGGATCATGCAACTTACCATAAGAAATATGATGCGCCGCTTAACTCGGATGTTATTGGGCTGGCAAAGCCTGTTTCGCACTGGGTTAGAAGCGTTGCTGATGCTGTTTCTTTGCCTGGTGATGCGGCAGATGCAGTCGTTGCTGCAAACGTAAAACCGGGACAGATAGCGACCCTGATCGTGCCAGCTGATTGCGCCTGGGATGAATCGGTTGATCCTATTGCTGAAAGGGAAATGCCGTCGGCGCCTCGAGTGAATGAGCATTCGATCACTAAAGCGTCTGAAATGCTTGGTAATGGCAAGCCGACGGTAATCCTGATGTCAAACCTTGCCCTGACAGAACAATCGCTTCGATTCGCGGACCAGGTGGCGCAGCATTCAAACGCCCGGGTGTTTTGCGATACGTTTACTTCAAGGTTGCCGCGGGGCGAAGGCCGCTGCAGTGTAGAGCGCCTTGCATACTTTGCCGAGCAGGCGACTGTACAGATTGCTCACGCTGAGCAACTGATTACGGTCGGCACCAAAGCACCTATTGGGTTTTTTGCGTATCCGGGCAAGGTCAGTGAGTTCTATCCTGAGGGGTGTGAGATTCATGCCCTTGCGGATGTGCATGAAGATGCTGAAGCTGCATTGCAAGGGTTGGTGGCCGAACTGGGCGCACAAAACCAGACCTTAAGGCTGAACCCGCTCAGGCATCCTGGCTTGTCGAGTGGTGAAATCAATCCAGAAAGTATTGCTCGAGCGTTTTCGGAGTTCCTGCCCACGGATGCGATTGTAGTTGATGAAAGTGCAACGGCTGGTTTTTTAACCTACCCGTTAACTGAAACCGCAGAACCCCACGACTGGTTGTCGCTGACTGGGGGGTCGATCGGTTACGGCTTACCAGCATCAATCGGTGCGGCAGTTGCGAGGCCCCAGGCCAAGGTTGTGTGTCTGCATGGTGATGGTGGTGCCATGTATACGATCCAGTCCTTGTGGACGATGGCGAGAGAGCAGCTCGACATCTGTATTGTCATTTTTGCTAACCGCAAGTACCAGATTCTTCAGATAGAGCTGGCCAGGGTTGGCGCCCAGTCGATGAACAAGAAAACCCTCGATATGCTGGACCTGTCCAATCCGGATCTTGATTTTGTTGGCCTGGCTAACAGCATGGGCGTGGCCGGATACAAGGCAACTACGGCGAATGAGTTCAACCTGATGTTTGAGCGTGCCATGAAAGAGCCAGGCCCAAGATTGATTGAAGCAATACTGGATGTTGATGTGTCGGGGTTGGGCTAGGTGATTACCCAGGTGATTAGCCGCCGAACTCTGGTGACAATTTCGGAGCAACGTGAGTAATCTCGACAAACTTCGTGCACTTTCCTTTTCTGAATTTCTGATGCTGGTGGTGTCGGTGCTGACACTTCCTGTTGTGTCAGCGCTGTTGAAACTTCGCGGGTTCCGCAAAACTGAACGATTCATGGCGCTGTTTAGTCGCCTGGGTATTCAGTCAGAAGCGTCGCCGGTAAGGGTTGACCAGGCAGCAAGAATGGTCAGCATTGCAGCTGTTCGAGGTCCCTACAAGGCGCGATGTCTTGAACAGGCGATTACAGTCTGGTGGATGCTGGGTGTAATGGGAACAAGCAGCACGATCAGGCTGGGGATTTACAAATCTGGCGAATCGGTTGAAGCACACGCCTGGGTGCTTCATGAGGGAAAAATTGTGATCGGCCAAATGAATGAGCAGAAAGAATTTACGCCACTACTTGATGTCAATATCGAACGTTAACAATGAGTTATGAACAACCTGTAAGTCGGTGCTCAGCCGATCTGGATGATGGGTTTAACGCTTTTTATGAGTGCGCTCTGGCCTCGACACTTCTATCTACGCTATTCACGCAATCTGAACGGGAACGAATATTCGCCAACGCCAGCCCGTGGCTTAAATCCAAGGGCCGGGCTGTTCAGTTCCTGTTAGGCAGTTTCGATGAACAGCTGCGCCTTGATGAACTGGCTAGGCTGGTGCGCGACAGGTACCGTGGTTTTTTTGTTGGCAATGAAACTGCCCAGAAGTTTGGCGGAAGCCCAATAGTTACAGGTGGGAAATGATCTCTTCGCAGGATAAATATCTGGCTGGAATTATTACTGGCGAACAGACCTTAACGAAGGAACAATATCATTGTTGCCAGCGCGAAGGATTGCTCCCTCTGGCGCGAAAATTTGAGCCGGCGCTCAAGGATCAGTACTGGAAAGAGAATTCCCATATTGTTGCAGTGGAACTGGCACACCAACTAGTTGTCATCGAGCTGTTGGATCAACTGGGTGAGACCGGGATCGATTGTCTCGTCTTCAAGGGTACCGCACTTGCCTATTCACATTATGAGCAACCCTGGCATCGTAGCCGTGTTGATACCGATTTGTGGATTCGGGAGCGGGATGTTGATGCTGCATTTTCTGCTCTGCGGGACGCGGGTTTCCAGCAGCAGGTGTCGATGCCAGGCCGGATTGCATGTGGTGAGTGTGCTTTTGAACGAACTGATCGGTTCGGTGCAGGGCACTCGATTGATCTACACTGGCGGTTTAATAACAACTGGATGCTGGCAGGTGCCGCTGGTTTTGAAGAACTTTGGGGAGACAGAATTCCGCTGCGGGCTCTTGGCTCACATGCCTGGACCTGCACTAATCCATTTGCGTTGTTAATTGCCTGTGTCCACCGTGGTGCGCATTTAGACGAGGTTGCTTATAAAATTGGTGACTTTAGTCGTCTCGAATCCGACAGTACTTTATGGCTCTACGACATCCACATGCTGTCTGAATTGCTCTCAGATTCCGAGTGGGTGTACTGGTCGGGTATCGTCATTAATCGGGGGTTTTCTGAATTTGCGATTTCGGGCCTGGAGCGCAGTTGCCTGTTATTTGGTACGAAAGTCCCGGAATGGGTGCTGAGTGATCTTCGGGAGGCACCTGGTCAACTCTCGATGAACAGCCTTGAAAGCCGGGTGTCAGGTGAGTGGCAGAGCTTTTGCGCGCTCGATGGGCTCAGGAAGTTCGGCTTCATCAAGCAACAACTCTTTCCGGATGCCGCCTATATGCGTGCCAGGTATAAAAGTACGCCACTGCTATTGGCCTACCTGAAACGACTTTTTTCAGGGTTGATTAAAAGGCTAAGTTGAAGCCGTGCTGATCTGTGCTGCCAATAATATAGCAGTCCAAACTGCTTCCAGCCTGGTGTTGAACCCTGACGTTTAGCCCTGCCGGTGGTCAAAGAGTCCGGAATGGCTCTTCAAATGCCGCCAACTGC
>DTZW01000256.1 GCA_012961165.1 Gammaproteobacteria bacterium
GACAGGCGCAGTTAGTGCTGGCAGGTGATTTAGGAGAGGGGTTAAAGGTATGCGGGCTTTGCCTTGCCAAACTAATGACTTCGATATTTCTTGAACGGTATACTTTTACAATTTTGAGGAAAAGTGGTTTAAAATTTCTATCCTCTGGGCGTTCGTTGCCATTTGTCAGAGGACGGGAGAGGCGGCAGTGATCCTCACAAACAGCCCCGGTGGTTGCAAGCTGAGCGAGGCGATCGTGCGTGAAGCAATCAGCGGAGATCACCCGGCATTTGCAGCGCCACCGCTCGCCTGACATCATTCTCATCTCTCTTCGCCGCTCACCAATCATGGTTCTCGAAAGAGCTGAGTGATCAGTTGCCAGGTAATTGCTCGACCACTTCAATTTTAGACGCAAACGTAATCTCAGCATTCTCCCCAGGTTTCACGAGGGCATTCAGAACCTTGAAGTGCAGTTTAATTCGCTTCAGTCGCGTGCCGGTTTTGACCCCAAGTCGGGTTGTTGCATGCTGCTTTAGTTCGATAACGTCGCTGTTCCCCGCAAAGGTAAAATCACTACGATTCTCAAGCAGGAAGTTGGCATCAGAATGATTTTCGATTGTAATCACCAGGATGTCTGATTTACCGGTATAGGTTGCGCTCACTACGGCCATCGAAGCTTCGAGTAAACTGTCCATGTTTTTCTTGTGGGCGATGAGTAGATTCTTAAACCAGACGACTGTTCTGCCTTTGAATAAGGCCTTCTTGATGGCCTGTGGCGAACGTTCTTTCGCCAGCACCAGAGTAACCGGCCTATGGCCGCCCTCATGAGGTTTGTAGTCCCAGTCTATCAGGCCATGGACATCTGACACGCCTATCAGGGTCAGGTCTAGATCAAGCGCTATCTGGAAAGCCTCCTCCGAATAACTTCGGCCATTGGCTATCTCAATACCATGTAACAGTTTTTTCTTTGCGTTATCGATGTGAAATTTTGGGGCCAAAGGTATGCCGTTTGGGAAATCGTTTCGCCACCAGGCATGATTCCAGAATAAAAAGGCACCCTGGCTGTTGGCGGCATCCACAGCTTTCTGGGCGGGCCACTCAGAAGTTGCAGCAAAGTAAGCACGTGTATCACTGGGATCGGCAGGAACAAGATTCTTGAGCAGCTTGTTGGCATCCGAGATAAATATTGCATTGATGTGGCTTGCCGGGGCTGTGCGGGTAATCTCGGCACCTGGGATCACAATAAGATTGTTCTTGCTATTGGCATCGTCGGCAATTTCAAAAGCCCTATTCCTGTCGGGGTGCCCGATATCAGCGAGGTGCGGCTGCCATTCAAGATGTTCTGTAATAGCGATTGCATCCAATCCATCTCGCAGTGCTTCTGATATACGGACAGTTGGCCAGACATGGCCATCAGAAAAGGTAGAGTGGGTATGTGGATCGAGAACCAGGGTTTTGTAGCGCTTAGTATCGGGAAATACGATTAACCGGTTTTTGTCGGTGGGTACAAATTTGGAAATAATCCCATGGCCGTAAAGTGAACTGGAAACAGAAACTGAGAACAGGGTAACTATTAAGGGGAATAACGTTTTCATGTTCATGCGCTCTTCATTAGTTCCCCGATAGTATGCTTAAGAGCTCCGGTTGAAAACAACCTCTGCGTCAAGATGCTCGGGTATGTCAGAATTGCATGTTAGTAACTGAGGCAAATGGAAGGCAGGTGTTTGATGAATCATTTTATTACCAAATCTGAAGACATCACTGCAGATAAACTATCCAGACTACTTGAGCAGCCCATAAAGATTGTTCAGATCCTAAAAACTGGCCAGACCAACATGGGCGCCTTCGCCCATCTGATTGCTGATAACAGAATGCTGTTCATCAAATGGACACGACCTGATAGCTATTCATCTCGCAAAGCACAATTCAACCGACGCGAAGTCTGGTTCAGTAAGCTGCAGGAAGGACTCGACATACCCACGGTTAAGTACTTTGCAGCTCTCGCCAATGATGAAGGTGCAAGCACCATCATTCTTGATGATCTTTCCAGCACACATACCCAATGGACACCCAATTTACCAGCCTGGGAACAGCACTGTGTTGATACCTTGTCGGCATTGCACTCGGGGTTCTGGAACGATCCACGTCTGGATGAAATAAAGCCAAATGTGGATCCGGAGACTGTCGGGGAATGGCGGATTAGAATGCGTCATCGTGTTGACGGCATGTTTTCAGAATTGGGTTTATCCGATAAAGCAGAAATGCATGATCTTATCAACCAGCCGTTGTGGGAAGACTATTTTGATCGTGTCAGGAAACAGCCACTAACAATCTTGCATGGTGATCCACATCCGAGGAATTTTCTGTACAGCACGAGTGAAGCCGTACTGATCGATTGGGAACTAGTAGGGGTTGGCGTCCCGGCGGTAGAGGATCTGATGCACTTGATAGTCTTTAGCTGCCTGCAAAAGCATAAGGAATTGATCGAGCGATACCAACGCCAAACACCTTATGAAGAAGAGCAGTTTGAATATGACTGGCGAATCGCACTTTGCTTAAGTCCATTGCTTGCTACAGCCTTCTGGGCAAATGGTATGCGAGGAAAGCGATTGACGGATGCCTATGAATCTTCGCTGCAAGCCAAACGTTTGGTATTGGGATAGAACGGCAGCGAGTTGTTAGGCGACAGCACGAATAACCTCTTTCGCTAGTACCTGTGGGGCGGCAGATGAATCCAGGTTCACCACGGGAGACTGTAGTCTGCTGATCCATTCTAGATGTACAGGCCGACAACGTACGTCTTCACTCGCCGTATCGTATTTCTTCGGACCGCTAGGGGACCTTAGGAGCAACTCGTTCGATGTAGTTCTCGAGCACGGGCGCACCGCCTTTTCCATCTTGTTCGAGCCGCAAGTAGTCTGCCAGTGCTTGTTCGTGCGCGGTGTATGTCTGATAGACCTCGAGTAATTCCTTGGGTGCGTGTGCTTCAGCGACTTTGAGCTTCTCCACCGCCAGACAGTTAGACAGGCGCAGTTAGTGCTGGCAGGTGATTTAGGAGAGGGGTTAAAGGTATGCGGGCTTTGCCTTGCCTAACTAATGACTTCGATATTTCTTGAACAGGATACTTTTACAATTTTGAGGAAAAGTGGTTTAAAATTCCTATCCTCAAATGCCTGAATTGTCAGAAGAGGTAAGGTCATGTTTCATGCGTGTTGTCGCTAAGCATAAAGCTGTCGGCACTTTTAAGAAGAACGTTTTTCCTTTAATAAAGAAACAATGGTTGAAAGCTTGAGAGGAGTTTTATGAGTAACGATATGGACGAATTGAAATCCCAAGTAGCGGAGCTTCAAGATAAGCTTGAGAGGGCAGAAAAGAAATTAGAA
>DTZW01000257.1:0-2316 GCA_012961165.1 Gammaproteobacteria bacterium
TTGTCTGCAAAATTCATCGACTACATGGCGACCTGGCCGGGGTTTGTAGAGGATTAGATGCTGATTGTGATGGCACTGAAGCGCGTGGTGTTGAACGACCCGCTCCAGTACCGCCAGAACAACAAATACCAGGTCCGGGTTTTGATGAGCCGATGGACGTAGGTTATGCCGTGCTGTTTCTTGCTTCAGATGAGGCTAAGTTCATCAATGGCGCGGAACTGCGCCTTGATAATGGTAGCGTGATTAATCCTGCTGCTCTGTAGACATATTTGTAGACTCTTTTTTAGAGATGGATGTAGCGGTCCGGGGAGAGAACGCCTGTAGATTGCCAGTACCGCAACGGAATGCGAGAGGCTTATTAGTCAGGGCCTGCGACGACTACGAATAAATACAGGTATTTCTTTTTTGGATCTATACGTGCCTCCATGTCGGGTATTCGGATTTTTTAGGGGATTGTGATGGGTGATGTGACAACAACAGATTCAGGATTGCAGTACGAAATATTGGCCAGTGGGTCGGGTGCGACACCCGGGCCGACTGACACGGTCAGTGCGCATTACCATGGCACATTTGAAGACGGCAGGGTATTTGATAGTTCTGTGGACCGTGGCGAGCCGATAGATCTTCCCGTGAACGGTGTGATTGCCGGTTGGACTGAAGCACTACAGATGATGAAAGAGGGCGACAAATGGCGGCTGATTGTCCCACCGGAACTAGGATACGGTACCAATGGAGTTGGGCCTATACCCGGCAATACGACGCTGGTGTTTGAGGTGGAATTACTGGTTGTTCGTTAATGCTGGCGATACCTGGGGCAAGCCAACGTTGGTCTGTGATTTAGCGGGTGGTTCGGTTGCGCAACCGTCACCCGAAAGGCCTGAATTGGCGGATGGGTAATAAACCGTGTGCCGGACATTTGAGCCTTTTTTCTTACCCGTCAGTACTCGATTGATCTGGGCCTTCAACAAAGACTGCGCTGAGCATGTTCGCCGTACCATTTAACCCAAGCCATCGTCGCGTTTGCGGGGACAGATTTCGTTGGGTCGTTTCCGCTAACAAGACATTCCAGTTTACCTGCGGACGAAGAAACGCCGCAGAGTAGTAACCAAAGACGATCGCGCGTTCCTCGTTTTCTGTCACATTTTCGCCGGATGTGTGCCACAACCTGCCATCCATGATGATAATTGAACCTGCTTTTGCATTAAACGACAGCATATTGTCGAGCATGTCGTGCGGGACATCTTTTGCAGAGGTTATTTTATGACTGTTGGGTAGATATCGGGTCGCGCCATTGTCATGGTGAACGTCGTCGAGACACCACAAAACATTCATTGACCAGGGTTTAAGCCATGGCCCGGGGAAAACGATACCCAGGTCCGAGTGTGCATGCATCGACTGTGCGCCCGGACGGGCTATGTTAGCCGTGAAGTTTGAAACGATAAAATCATCACCGACCAGTGTTTTTACAAATTCGATCGCCTCGGGCCGTTCCATCAACTCCAGGAAAACCGGATCCAGATCCAGTAGATTGAATACTCGAACGTTTGCGTCATTCGGGTCCAGGCTTGGGATATGGGTGGGTACACCGCGACGATTGCTTTCAATTGCAGCATCCAGCAGTTTTTTTCGTATGCCGGACACTTCAGCGGCAGTCAGTACATTTTCGACGACACAGAAGCCATTGGCGTCTAGATCGTCAAAGTGCTTACCGAGCGCCTTAGCATCAACCAATGATCGCTTAATTCCTGTCGAGATAGGCTTCTCCATCCGGAAGGTTGTGGGTAGTTGTCGCGCCAGAAATAAAATCGTCAACCATTTTGTGGAAGTGACGTAATCGAATTTCCTGATCACATAAGTTCATGCCCTTAAATGAATCAGACTTAACGCCATCCTGCATGGTTGTCATGTTGGATCCATCCTGGGACAGTACGTTGGCCAGTACGGGATCAAAGGTACCCCCAAAGGCCTCGGCGTAATCAATGCCATCGATGTGTCGGTGGACCTTGTTTTCGGGACGTTGTTGCGTCGGCGTGCCTGGTGGCAGATGCAGCATGATAAAAAAGTCGTAGTAACAGATGTTTGGATCTGTGGCATGAGGACGGTATCTGAATACCGCGCCTGCCTCTGGCGTATGGGTAAAGGTCGCGCTGGGAAAGAAACTATAGTGATACTGATGAACGAGTTGTTCGTCATTCATCTGTTCAAAGGGTAGATAGGTTTCATCTTCATTAGCCCGACGTCGTCGAATTTCTTCGAGGTGCACGTCTTTTGCGGCGCCGGAGTAATCTTTAGTTCCATTCTTTCGCCACCCCTCCT
>DTZW01000257.1:2427-3361 GCA_012961165.1 Gammaproteobacteria bacterium
TTAAGCATGCGTGAATGAATGCCCAATAGCTCAATGGGTATGTCATGACCTTCACCGAATTCGATCATGTCCGGATGCAGCTCACCAAAATGATAGCTTTCGTTAAAAGCATCCCATGCATGCTTCCAGTTGCCATTCCATTCAAACGTCTGGAAGTTCACCAGATGAAATTTTTCAAACTCGTAGGTCTCTAGTTGTGCACCGGCTTCACCCAGGTATTCCTGCAGTGGGCAAGCATCGTGATCCATGTTGAACCAGACCCAGCCTCCCCAGAATTCCACTTTCACGGGTGTCAGGCCCAGGTCCTCGGTTGGAATACCAGCATCGAACTGACGGAAAAATTGCGGGTCGGCGACCTGCTTCAGGGTGCCGTCAGTGTTCCACTTCCAACCATGAAACGGGCAGGTAAACGTGTCCATGATACCAAGGTCAGATTGGCAGAGGCGATTACCCCGGTGTTGGCAGACGTTGTAAAAGCCACGTATTTGCTGATCGTCACCCATCACAAAGATGAAAGATTCTTTGCCCAACTCGTGCACATAGAAGGCGCCGGGTTCTGTAAATTCGTCGATGCGAGCAGCGAGTTGCCAGGTTTTGGTCCAGATCTTGTCCCACTCGGCCTTCATAAAAGCCGGTGAGAAATATCGTTCGCCATCAAGCTTCTCAAGGCCAAGGTCAGCGTTTTTAACACGTGGGATAAATGGAGGGGCCTTGAATGCTCTTTCGGTGGGTTCTGTGCGTTCAAGAATTTCACGTTCAATTTGCGCCATTTTCTTGCCTTTTTAGCTTCGTGTGAAGTGAGGGGGTGAGGGGCTTAAGCAACTATACCCGCACGCCGTAGGTTTTGGAGTTAATGGTCGGTACCTGCTGATAGTGTGTTTTAATTTTAATTAGCGTGACCCAACTGCTGGCAGAGTAAAATCAATATACACGC
>DTZW01000258.1:0-1031 GCA_012961165.1 Gammaproteobacteria bacterium
CACCCTACGGCAAAGCAGCGACAGATACTCTGGAACTCATGCAGGTCAAATCAGATCGGGTTGTTTACGGCACCAACATCGCCCAGGCTTTCAATTTTGTCAGGACAGGCAATGCACCCGCAGGATTGATCGCCCTTTCGCAAATCAAGTACCTGAATGTACCGGCAATCGAATTCTGGGTTGTTCCACCCGAGTCCTACGCTCCCATTGAGCAACAATTAGTCGTGCTGAAGGATGCATCCATGAAAGCCGAGCTATTCGTGGCTTACACGTTCGATCCTGGCACCACCCGACTCATCGAAAAATCAGGATACCTGGTATCAGATACGGGCAATCAAACTGGGACTGGTGCTGATCGATGATGGACTCGGACCTGGTTTCTTTATGGCTCACACTCAAGCTCGCTGGCGCAACAACATTCGTTCTTATTGTCTTGGGCACGCCACTGGCATGGTGGTTATCCCAGCGTTCCCATTCCAGCGAAAGAGGTTGGCTAGGTAACACTCTACAAAACATCGTCGAACCACTCGTCGCCCTGCCGATCGTTCTACCGCCAACGGTCGTTGGATTTTATCTTCTACTGGCATTCTCTCCTAACAACCTGCCCGGAGAGCTCTGGCAATCCGCAACCGGAACCACCCTGGCATTTTCTTTTTATGGACTGGTCGTGGGCTCAGCAATCTACTCACTCCCCTTTTATGTACAACCACTACAGGTTGCTTTCAGTGCACTACAACGGGAGTTGATTGAAGCGGCTGCAACACTGGGCGCATCGCCGCTGGATCGGTTCTTCAGCTTGATCGTGCCACTTTGCCGTCGAGGTTTCATCATCGCCATCTGTCTGTCCTTTGCCCATACCGTCGGTGAATTTGGCATTGTACTGATGATCGGCGGCAATCTGCCTGACGAAACCCGGGTGCTGTCCATTGCCCTTTTTGATCATGTTGAAGCGCTCGACTATGGAAAAGCACACGTCCTGGCGGGCGGTTTACTCGGTTTTTCTTTTGTCACGCTGTTCCTTCTTTACGCCG
>DTZW01000258.1:1045-20202 GCA_012961165.1 Gammaproteobacteria bacterium
TCGACAGGCGTTGGCAAAACGGCACACGGACAACCTAGGGCGCCCTATGTCATTGTCAATCCAGGCCAGAGTAAAACGGCAAGGCGGTTTCGAGCTCAACGTCGACGTTGCCTTTCCTGACAGGGAAGTGTCTGCACTCTTTGGCGCGTCGGGTTCGGGAAAGTCCACCATCCTGAGGTTGCTGGCCGGACTGGACCATATCCCCGGTATTCGTGTGAGTTTTAACGATACTGTATGGCAAGACAAAAAGACCTTTATACCACCTAATCAACGTCATATTGGCTACGTATTCCAGCACCTTAATCTGTTTCCGCACCTGAGCGTATCCGGGAATCTGGATTATGCTGAAGCTCGTCGCCAAAGCGGCGGCGGATTAAGCAGGCAAGACCTTCTGGATATCCTGAACCTTTCGAGTCTTCTCGAAAAACTACCCCGGCAGTTGTCGGGCGGAGAACAGCAACGAGTCGCAATTGCTCGCGCCCTGCTATCCAATCCTGACCTGATCGTCATGGATGAACCACTTGGGTCTCTGGACCAGGCGGCGAAGGATCGAATCCTTCCTTACCTGCAACGACTACACAGGTCTCTGGAAATACCGATTATTTATGTCAGTCATGTCCTGGACGAGATCCTATACCTTGCAGACACTGTGTTCGAAATAGCCGATGGGAAGATCACAGGAGAGAGCTCTGTTATTGATTTCTCAGTCTCTGGCACCCACATAAATCAGCCGGAAGCTGCAGCGATCGTATCCTGTCGCGTCAGGTCAGAAAATGAACAGTATTCCCTGACAGAGCTGCAGTTCGAAGATGCGCGGCTCCTCGTTTCTGCAGGCCAGCTGATTAACGGGGAATTAGTTCGAGTA
This sequence comes from Gammaproteobacteria bacterium, assembly GCA_012961165.1. Taxonomy (GTDB): domain Bacteria; phylum Pseudomonadota; class Gammaproteobacteria; order Pseudomonadales; family Azotimanducaceae; genus UBA9659. The sequence goes on from DTZW01000258.1 coordinate 1,911, forward strand.
AAAATTCCGGCCCGCGATGTCAGTCTCTCAAGACAGCGAAATGAATCGAGTATCATTAACGTTATTGCGACTACAATAGAGCACATCCATGACCCTGGAACCGGCGCCTCTGCAGTTGTTAAATTAAAATGCGGAAACCAATTTCTATTAGCGCTAATTACACGAAAGTCGCTCCAGGAACTGCGTTTCGAGATAGGTGAGTCCATCTTCGCGCAAATCAAAGGCGTAGCATTGATGACACAGCATGACTCATAACGAACATCCTTTTTCGCGGCTGAATCCCGACTTCATCATGGATGCGATTGAATCAGTCGGTTACCGGTGCGATGCCAGAAACCTGGAGCTCAACAGCTACGAGAACAGGGTCTACCAGATTGGTATTGAAGACAGTGAACCAGTAATCGCCAAATTTTATCGACCGGACCGCTGGTCTCTTGAGCAGATAAAAGAAGAACACGATTTCACGATCGAGCTCAAAGATCACGGTCTGTCAGTGGTTGCGCCGTTAGCCGTCAACGACAAGACCTGCTTTCAATATAACGGCTTTAACATAGCCATCTTTCCGCGACGGGGCGGCAGGGCGCCCGCGGTTGACGACCTTGGCTGCCTTGAAGTGCTTGGGCGGTTCATCGGGCGATTGCACGCCGTCGGAGCCAGCGATCGCTTTTCATATCGCCCTACCATCAGTATCGAAGAGTATGGTATTTCCGCTCGTCGCTTTTTACTCGATCACAATTTCATTCCCGATGAGCTCCGGGGGTCTTACTCTACGATCACTGAGCCCCTGCTTAAGTTAATTCAGGATCGGTTCGACCTTGCTGCGCCAGGTTTGATTCGACTTCACGCCGACTGCCATATGGGTAATGTGCTATGGAGAGAAGACCAACCTCATTTTGTAGATTTTGATGACGCAAGAATGGGCCCGGCGGTTCAGGACCTGTGGATGCTGCTGTCAGGTGATGAGGGTTCCCAGTCAATACAAATGAACCGGATACTGAAGGGGTATCGTGACTTTCGGGATTTCAACACCAGCGAGCTATTGCTGATTGAACCGCTGCGAACCCTGCGAATGATGTATCACGCCGCCTGGCTGGCCAGGCGATGGGACGACCCTGCATTCCCGAGGGCATTTCCGTTTTTCAACACACAAAGATACTGGTCGGAACACATCCTGGAGCTAAGGGAGCAATGGGCTGCAATCGAGGCGCCCGCTATCTCCCTATATAGTTAATGAGGGTATAGTTAATCAGATACTTCCCGGGGTATCCGAATTTGAATTCAGGACCCGCTCACGATTAAGAACCGGGTTCGCATACATCTTCAACCAGAAGGACCTGTACTCCGGCGGACAACTTTTCAGCCGCTGCGTAAGTGTGAGCAGTTCCTTTTTCTCTATTGTCGGTACCCGGTGTGACAGGGATTGATACGCCGGGTCTTCCAGCCTGGACATGGCCCAATAGTTGACAGGGAAAAGTTGCAGGTTAGATATGATCTGGCGATCAATTTCTGCCGCGACCTCATCAGCACTCTCAAACTCTCCATCCAGCGGCGTGCCAAGCCTCAGTATCACCTTACCCTTCTGCCCGTTTAGCCCCCTGACAAGTGATAACAGGTCTTCACCGTGCGGTTTCTCATACTCACCATCTTTCTCAATCTTGCCTAGCTCAGTCGCCTTCAACGTATCACAAGGATCGAATTCGTATGAAATCGAAAGCGGAACAATATTGAGCGACCTGATGACTTCAGGGAGAGGTTTCTTTCGATCCGCCAGGACAAACATCTTGATAATGGCAGGATCAGTCACGTCAAGACCATTCTTGCTCCGGCCTTCACTCTGCGCGATCCAGATGGAATGTCCCGTCTGGATAGAATGCTTGATGTATTCGGAGGCCTGAATCAATGCCGCATAAGCTTTCCTGACACCCACGACTGACCGCTTGATAAAAAACCCCTTGTTCAGCCTCATCAGTGATGTGGCAAAGTCACGCTGGACCAGGTTATCCCCGATCGCAATCCGAACCGTTTCCAGGTCATTCAGGTAAAGCGCATAGTCGAGCAACATCGAATCACCTGCAATGTCACGGTGATTGCTGATAAAAAGGTAGGCCTTTCCGGGCTCCAGCGAATCAAACCCTTCGTAAACAAACTCTGTCGAACCGTCACGGACAAGTTTCTTCACATAGTCAGCGACGATTCCCTGGAAACCTGCAATATCATCTACTTTCCGGATGGCGCGTTTGAGATACAGGGATATTGCAGCTGATACTATGCCAGGAAAAAACCGGCTCAGACGAGGAGCCAGCCAGCCAGCGAGAAACTCAGTGAGCTCCGGATCAACGACCAACTTTGCGAGCGCATCAGCGACTTCGTCGTCGTGATAAGGTCTTATATCTTCAAATTCACTCATACAACGATGAAGTAATGATTGAGCCCACAATTATCCAATGTTTCATTTCGAAACGCATGTAATAATAATTATGGAGCGAACATCCACATAACATTGTGGACTCAAGTGCCTGTCATCCCAAAATCAGGCAGCAGACTCGCCGCGATCAGAAATATACCCGCGACTATCAATATAACGAACACTGATCTTCTCACCAGGTGATCGGGCACCAGCTGAACATAGCGGCTTGCCACCAGGGTCACAACAATAACCAGCGGGATAGCAACCGCGCTCATCTGCAAAATTGCCACGTTGAGTTGACCTGAAACGCCAATCATCGCCGCCCGGATCGCCGTTGATGCACCGAACACCGCCAGCAGGCTGAACCGGATCGTGTTGATTGATAGCGGTTGCCGATACGCAAAGTATGCAAGTGGCGCCCCGCCGGCACTATACAGACCCGCCAATAACCCCCCAAAAGTCCCAAATAAGGTAAACATCAAACCGCTCGACTGGGCGCTAAAGGGTGCCGGGGCAATCATTAGACTGGTTCCGGCAAGAATAATGGCGAAGCCCAGCAAGGTCTTCAGCAGCATGTAATAGTGTTCGCTTAGGTAAGTGAGCAGAATAATCCCGAGCGCCATTGCGGGAATCATGCCCAGGAGAATCCTTCTTACAAACAGCCAGTCAACATATCGATGTCCATGTCTAAGGGCGACGCCCGCATTGGTCAGGCTGATGAAACTCACGACGGCTGCTGCAAAAGCAATGTCCGTGATATCGAACAGAGCGACACCCACGACGATAATCAAACCCATCGCGAAACCAGTCAGCGTCTGAACCAAAGCACCCAAGACGACAACGACCAGAAACAAAATTGTGTTAATCTCGGGCACCAAAACCTCAACTCTCACTACAACCACGCAGTATAGGTGAATTTTTGGACCTTAATCTTGAAAACAAAAACGTTCTGATTACTGGCAGCAATCGGGGCACTGGCAATGACATTGCAAAAGCCTTTCTCGAAGAAGGCGCCAGGGTTTTTGTTCATTCACTATCAGAAGGTGCCAGTGAATCTGCCTGCGAAGCACTGGCGAATGATCTGGCTCTGCCACTCTGGGGGGATATAACAACTGACGCTGGAGCCAATCAGGTTCTTGCCCAGTTTCTTGCCCAGTATCCTGCCCAGCATCTTGCCCAGCATCTTGCCCAGCATCTTGCCCATGAACACCAACTGGATGTGCTGATCAATAACTATGGTGAGGCCAGGCGTGGGAAATGGAGCACTACTTCGACCGAAGACTGGATCAAGCTCTACGATATCAACACCCTGTCAATTGTTCGCATGGTGCAACGGTTTTTACCGCACCTGCCAGACAACGGACGGATTATCAATCTGGGGACTATCGGATCTACCAGACCTAACAACATTATGCCCCACTACTACGCCGCCAAGGGCGCACTTGCCACACTGACCGTCAGTCTGTCCAAGGAGGTCGGTCCCCGGGGCATTACCGTCAATCTGGTATCGCCTGGACTGATCCGCACACCCGAGGTTGAGTCTTCGTACCTGGAGAGGGCCAAAAAAGAAGGCTGGGGTGACTCGTTCGAGGAAGCGGAGGCAAAGATCACGGAAAACTACTTTCCAAACCCGCTGGGCAGGATTGCGACACGACGGGAAGTATCAAGCGTTGTACTGTTTCTCTCAAGCAAACTGGCGTCATTTGTAAACGGGCAAAACATTCGCGTCGACGGCGGCGCTGTGGACTACGTCTGATGCTCTGGATCAAAACATTCCACCTTCTGTTCGTTATGGCATGGATGGCCGGGGTGTTTTATCTGCCTCGAATTCTTGTTCACTATGTTGAAGGTAAGGCGGCAAGTGAAGACACTCGCAGGCTTGTCACCATGGCCGAGAAACTTCTAAAGTTCTCTACCATGATGGCAGCGCTGGCCATCGCACTAGGCATGATTCTCTGGCTATATTACGGTATCACCGGCGGCTGGATGCACGCGAAACTCCTCCTTGTCGGGCTCCTGGTCGCCTACCAACTACAGACTTTTCGATACCTCTCACAAATGAAGCGAGACGAAGTACTCAACACATCTCTTTTTTTTCGCCTGTACAACGAGGGCGCACTGATTCTGGTAGTGCCAATCCTGATTCTCGTTGAACTCAAACCTTTTTAAAAACGGTCGACTGTGCAGGCACTTACAGAATTTATTGACGCCACTCTTAACATCGCTGAATCCGGCCTGTTGTCGTCGCCATTTCACGCTGACTGGAGATCACCAAGTGAACTCCATCAGGACTCGGACCTGACCTACTGGAAACCCGTCAGGCAGCAAGCACCTGTTTCTTTCGAAGGTTTATCCCATGCGCTGGAGCTGGAGATTCACGCGGACATAAAGGCGTATTACGCAAGCTATTGGTCAGGCACGCTGGAAGCGGATAGTTCTGAGGGCCGCGTCAGCCTGATCCAGTTGTGGAATGTTGAAGACTTTGATCGCCTGATTGCCAACCTGATTGGTCATGCCATGGTGAAACAGAAATCTCGCCAGGGGTTCACCGTATTTATCGCTAATACAGACCCTGACACAGAGATTTTTCTCTCCATCGACAATTCATCAGGCGCAATACTTCTGGAAGAGCCCGGTAAACCTCCCCTGCGCCAGGTAGAAACCGATATACACACTTTCCTGCGAAGATTGAAACCGAAAAATCGCCCAGCTGACATATACTAGCGCAATGAACCGAGACCGAAACCAAAACCAGAACCAGTTAACGCTTGCGCCAATTCGACAGGTCACCGGCGAAGTAACTTTGCCAGGATCTAAAAGTCTGTCTAACCGAGCCCTGCTCCTGTCAGCACTCGCCGACGGCACAACCCGTCTCAAAAACCTGTTGCGGTCCGACGATACCGAGCGAATGGTGGAAGCATTGCGGCAGCTCGGGACAGGCATTGAACTGTCAGAGGACTGGCAATCTGGTGAAGTGCTGGGGAACTCTGGATTGTTCAACACACCCGATGTAACAGACTTTTTCCTCGGAAACGCGGGAACAGCGATTCGTCCGCTAACCGCTGTTCTTAGCCTGATCCCTGGCGATTTCACCATTGACGGCGATCAGTACATGCGTGAACGGCCCATTGAACACCTGGTCGATGCGCTTTTGACGCTCGGCGCCCAGGTGAGTTATCGCGAAAAGGCCGGTTGCCCACCTATCCTGCTCAAGGGCGGGTTGGTCAATGGTGGCAACGTCAGCATCCGCGGCGACATCTCAAGTCAGTACCTGACCGCACTGTTAATGGCTTTGCCGCTTGCCGCTAATGACTCAAACATCACGATTCAGGGTGAACAGGTGTCTAAGCCTTACCTTGATATCACACTCGGCATGTTGAAAAAATTTGGCGTTACGGCGGGCCACGAGAATTACCAGACATTCAACATCCCGGGCAACCAGGCATACCGATCACCAGGTAGTTTCCTGATAGAGGGCGACGCTTCATCGGCCTCGTATTTCTTTGGGGCAGCCGCTATTGGCCAGGGCCCGGTAAGAGTCCATGGACTGGGCAAGCACTCGGTCCAGGGCGACTATCAGTTCCTCGACATCATTGAGCTAATGGGGGCAAAGGTGGACAGAGCGGATGATTGGACCGATGTCACGGGCGGCGAGCTACATGGCGTTGACGTTGATCTTAACCATATCCCTGATGCCGCGATGACAATTGCCGCCATGGCACTATTCGCGAAAGGGCAGACTGTCATACGCAACATCCACAATTGGCGAGTCAAGGAAACTGACAGAATGCATGCGATGGCAGAAGGCCTGACACGGCTCGGTGCAATCGTGCAGACTACCGAGGATTCCATCGCGATCGACCCACCCAGCGAAATTCAGGCTGCGACCATCGATACCTACGGTGACCACCGGGTTGCGATGTCTTTCTCGCTGGCGGCACTGGGTAACGCACCAGTCATCATTAATGATCCGGACTGCACCAGAAAAACCTTTCCGGACTATTTTGACGTTTTTCAGTCCCTCTCCAGAAATCGATGACTTCGACTTGAATCTCCATAAACTTCCAAGCGTTCTGCTCGTCACCGCTATTCTAGGATTGACGTGGACGGATGCCTGCGCATGGGAAACACGGCTTGATGAAGATGGCATCCTGGTTCAATCAAGACTCACGTCAGGGGCCAAATACGAGGAATTCAGGGCTGAAGCCGAAATCGATGCAACAGTGGCCCAGGCAATGGCGCTTCTTATCGATATCTCGGCATGTACACAGTGGTTGTTCCGGTGCAAAGAAGGCCGCGTTCTTCGAGAAACGAGCACCACCGAAAGGATCTTTTACCAAGTGACATCGCTCCCTTTCCCCGCAAAATCGCGTGATTCCATTTTTCATGCCGCAATCACGTTTGAAGGCCTGTCAACTGTACGAGTGACGATGAATTCAATGCCCGATGAAATACCCCAGACGAAACACGTCAGGATACGGGAGTCATTCGGAACCTACATTCTTGAGCCAACCCGGGAGAACAAACTTCGGGTGACCTGGCAGCAGTACGTCGACCCGGGTGGCTCGCTCCCTGCCTGGGTGGTCAACTCAATGCTGACCGATCTACCGTTCAAATCACTGCGGGCATTCAGGGAACTGGTCCAACAATCACCCTACCGTGATGCAAGATTGGTCTATGGACCAGACGGGACAGCAACGGGGATCAACCTTACCGACTCGCAAGACTAAACCCGGCAGATTCAAGGTTTAGCAGGAAGGACTTTGCCGCAAGCCCTCCACCAAAGCCCGTCAGGCTACCATCTGCACCGATAACTCTATGGCAGGGAATGACAATGGGCAGTGGATTACGACCATTGGCTGCACCGACCGCCCTGACCGCCTTCGGACGTCCAATACTCTCCGCAATATTGCGATAGGTGGTTGTCTGCCCAAAAGGAATTTCCTGCAGCGCTGCAAGAACGCTGAGCTGAAACGGTGTCCCGCAGGGCTTCATCTTTAAATCGAATTGCTGTCTTTCGCCCGCGAAATATTCGTTAAGCTGGTCTTCGGCCTGTTTGAAAACAGAATCATCCTGAATCCAATCGTCCCCTGGGCAAATAATCCCCTTCCCTTCCGGAAACCCAATCATCTCAAGGATGCTGGTTTGTCCCCCGAGCAAAAGCCTCCCGACGGGCGATGATATATATTTGTAGTACACAATTGATTCCTCTTAACGCTTCATTTTACGCTTCATTTCGCTGCTATTCAGTCTGCCGAAGCCCGCCACAAATGCATACCTGCGTATCCACGCCAGGGCCGCCAGGCTTCCGCTCTGTTAATAAGTTCCTTTTCCGAGCTAACACCCAGGATTTTCTCTGCTACTTTTCTAATCACCAGGTCACCATGCAGAAAGGAATCCGGATTCGATAACGCACGCAGGCAAATATATTGAGCTGTCCAGGGTCCGATGCCCGGAATGGCAATCAACTGCTCGTAAAACGCCTGTTCATCCATATCAAATCCAAGCTCACCATCGGCAACTGCAACGGCGAGCAGTTTTATGGCTCTCGCACGTTTTGAAGGCATTGGCAGCGACGCAGGATCCAGGTCAGCCAGAATTTCCGGGGTTGGAAACACCCGCCCAACCTCTGTCTCGGTGCCATACTGGTCGGCGATCCTCCCCATGATGGTAGTCGCGCCCTTAACTGAAACCTGTTGCCCGACAATCGCCCGTACTGCGATCTCAAATTCATCGAAGGCACCGGGTAGCCGCAGCCCAGGTCGCTGCTTCACAAGCCTGCGCAGAATCCTGTCTTCGCAGAGCACGGAGTTTATCTCTTCTGGCACAGCGTCAACGTCAAACATCAATCTAACTTTACCCATGATTCGCATCAGCGAACCCGTGCTCCCCCCCTGAACAGCACAAACCAGTTGGTTGCCAGACTGCGACACTGACAAATGCCCGCTCTTGCCATCAAGCACAAAGGATCGTTCGTAACTTTCACATGCATTATCCTCAGCCGCATTGCCCACACGTAGATTGCCCACACGTAGATTGCCCACACGTAAATTGTCCACACGTACATTTTCTACACCGGGAATCGCCCTGATCCGATAGAACTCGAGCAGGCTCTGAAAGTCATAGGGTTCCCGAAACGAAATCTTCAGCTCAACACTTCCATCGGATGCTGATCTGGTTTTTCGGAGCGAGCCGGGCGATCGACTGTACGTTTGTACAAAATGGTCGTTGAACCGCCTGACGCTGCCATATCCGGATGAAAGAGCAATTTCAGTCATCGTAAGGCTGGTTTCATCAATCAGCTTTTTAGCGAACTGAAGACGACGTGTCCGGGCAACCGTTTTCGGTGAGGCACCAAGATGGTTAGTGAACAACCCGGCCAAATGCCTGGTCGTTACGCCCAGCCGGTCACACAACACGGCGACGCTCCCCTGATCCAGCGCACCATCGTTTATCAGCCTTAGCGCACGAGTCACCGTCGTGGACGAACCGCGCCACGCAGGCATTCCGGGAGCCGATTCAGGGCGGCATCGAAGACACGGCCTGTATCCCGCTTCACTTGCGGCCGCTGCACTATCAAAAAAGGTGACGTTTTCTTCGCGAGGCATTGTTACCGGGCAAACAGGACGACAATAAATCCCCGTCGTCCTGACACCGATGAAGAATCTGCCGTCGAACCGAGGGTCTCTAGCCTTCCTGGCCTGCTCAAGTTTTCCACCTGCTGGTAGCATTCAAGAAGTCCAACCAAATAATTGATCCCATCTTAGGCGCTCATCGAGGGTCCTACTAGCCAAAATAGGGCCTCGTTATCGGCGCGTTTAGACATCAGCTTCGGTACAATAACGCGATGAAATCTCTGGGTAAGCTTGAATCAGTATCGCCGGACCTGCTGGACATGCCGGGCACGTCTCATTTCTGCATCGAGCATTTCGCGGACTATCAATCGCAGCCGACATCGATCCAGCTACAGGTAATTCTACTGCATGAAGCCGGTGAAATTTACACCATAATATCCGACCATGAATTTCCACCTGGGACCGATCCAGATAATCTTGGGGAGCTGACCGCGGCTGCAAACAAAGTGGGTAGCGAGCCAATTTGTCTTACCCGACCATTTGAACTTGAAACCGTCAGCATCCAGAAACCCTGGGGACAGGAGATCTGGTATTCCGGCATCGAACAACGAGGTGTATCAACGGTAAAAAGTGTCCCCCTCCCCTGGTTACTATCTGTATTCGGGGATTATCTTGGGTGTGCAGGCTCCCCCATGCTGCTAAAAATTCTTGCCCCATTCCCTGAACCAAACCTGGGCGACCTGTATTTTGAAATGCACGAAAAGAAGATCGAAGTTTACGTGGTCACACAGATCGACCCAGAGGCATGGCCGACCGGTTCGGGAAAAATTCGCTACGGTTTCGATCAGGACGTGATCAAAGAGTTCGATTCAGTTGCTAGCTTTCGCGACAGCTACCAACTGGCCGTCACCGAATATCGACTGATCAGGAACGAAGTAGATGCACAACTTAGGTCGCTAAAAAAACAACAGGGGCTTGTCGCAGGCGATCTTCTTGCGCCCGCTGAGTACAACAAACTTATTGCGCAGATTGATCCTGAACTTAACGCCAGGGAAGAGCAGTTGAGGAAAGTCATGTATCGACACACCGGAATGCTGGATTTAAGCATTGCTGATGTCGTGACTGTCGCGCCGATGGTACCCCACTCGCTACAACACGGAGTAAGGGTCATCGAGTTCCAAACCCCCCACTATGAAAGATACATCCTGTCGTTCGGACAAGAGGTCTTGACCCAGGATCACTGGGACACAGACAGCGCACTGGCAGGTGCGAGAACTGAAATCTCAACACCTGCGCCTACCGTACAGATCTCGCCAGGCCTGGACCTTATAGCCGATTTCGATGCCTTCAAAGTAACCAGGCTCATACTCGAGCCAGGCAATTCAGCAAACACCCAACAGACCAACTACACAATGATTATCGGTGTCGCTGGCGAAATGGCTCTGGACGATCTGACAGCAGTAGGACCTGAACAGGCTTTTTTCCAGGCGCCAAAGGAAGTGCTTCGATTTACTAATCGGGGTAATGCCCCGGCGACTGTTCTCATCGCCGAGGAAAATACCCCTCCCCGCTAGGAAGGAAGGAGGTCCCTCACTGCGTCACGTTCTTCTGCGAGTTCAGTCTCGGTATCGTTCATTTTTCCTTGACTGAAATCGTTTATGGCAAGCCCCTGAACAATGGCCCAGTCACCACCGGCACAGGTACACGGGAATGAATAAATCAATCCTTCTGCAATACCGTAACTGCCATCAGAATAGACTGCCATACTGACGACTTCACCATCGCTGCCCAGCGCCCAATCGCGCATATGCTCAATAGCAGCATTAGCCGCTGACGCTGCACTTGATAACCCTCTTGCCTTGATGATCGCCGCACCCCTTTGTTGAACCGTAGGGATAAACGTTTCTTCTACCCAGGCCTGGTCAACCAGAGAGTCAGCGGCTGTTCCGTCTACTGACGCATGGCTGATATCTGGATATTGGGTAGCCGAGTGATTACCCCAGATTGCCAGCCCTTTGACGTCTGCTACGTGATTGCCTGTTTTTTGAGCAAGTTGAGTCACTGCACGATTGTGATCCAGGCGGGTCATCGCTGTAAAATGCCTGGGATCAAGGTCCGGCGCATTACGCTGCGCAATCAGGCTGTTGGTATTTGCCGGATTACCCACAACAAGCACCCTCACATCTCTGCTGGCGTGATCATTCAATGATTTACCCTGAACAGAGAAAATAGCAGCGTTCGCTTCAAGTAAATCCTTTCGCTCCATACCTGGACCGCGGGGTCTCGAACCTACAAGAAGGGCATAATCAACATCTTTGAAGGCGACATTCGGATCGTCCGTCGCAACAATCCCCTGGACCAGGTCAAAAGCACAGTCATCCAGCTCCATGACCACACCGGAAAGCGCCTCCATGGCCGGTGGAATCTCCAGTAATTGCAGAATGACTGGCTGGTCTGCCCCCAACAATTGCCCTGATGCAATTCGAAAAAGAAGGGAATAGCTAATCTGCCCCGCTGCACCCGTTACCGCTACCCTGACTGGTTCTTTCATACTGATCCTCATTTTACAAATTAACGTATTCAATCAAGCTTCAGGCATTACTTGTGCTTGAAGCGGGCGCAGATTATAACAAGCTTACTAATCACTGCATTATGAATTATGGGTTATGTTTTTAACTTCACTAACGCTCGATGATAAAAGCCTTCCAGACGATTTCCCGTTTACGGTACCCTGCATACAGGCCCTGTCAACGCTGGCTTTTGACTCCCCGGTAACCATTTTTGTCGGCGAGAATGGATCGGGTAAATCGACGCTGCTGGAGGCGATTGCCTGCGGAATGAAGTGCCCTGCCATCGGTTTGTCTGATCTTTCGAGAGATCCAATGCTCGAGGATGCCAGACGGCTGGCGAAGAAATTACGCCTGTCCCGATCTAGCTATCCAAAGGTAAAACTGTTTTTCCGGGCCGAGGATGCCATTGGCTTCACCCGTCGGATGACAGAGAACATCCGGGGCCTGGATGAACTAAAAAACGAGTTTAGCGAAAGCCTGTCTGGCCTTGGAAGAGCTCTGGCAGTGGGTGCAATGGAAAACCAAAAGGCAGGCATCATATCGCGATATGGAGAAAACCCGGATGCACTCTCGCACGGAGAGTGGTTTGTGAACATCCTCCGGGAGCGGATACACAGCAAGGGGCTTTATCTACTGGATGAACCTGAAACACCACTTTCACCCATTCACCAGCTGTCTCTATTGTCGATCATTAAAGAGGCTGTCAGTCTCGGTGCCCAGTTCCTGATAGCAACGCACTCTCCCATTATAATGGCGTGCGAAGGCGCAACAATTTACAACCTGGACAACACAACCATCACAAAAACTGCCTGGGAAGATGTAGAGCACGTTAGTCTGATGCGGGCATTCCTGGCGGACCCTTCGAGTTTTCTCCGACATCTTTAACAACCTGCAAGAAAGCCGGTAAGGTCCGATGTTAGCCACCTGGAACGCTAATTCTCGTGCCCCTGTTGAATGGCGGACTATATTCACGCGGAAGCCAATCTCCATTAAAGTTCCAATTTATAAATATTGTTTTATTTCAATGAGTTAGCATAAAAAGAAATGGCGCGGTACGTGCCTATACCCTTGACTTTCACCAACCGGATGCTATTGTTTTCGACCCGCTGAATAGCCGAGCTCGTATCCGGTGAACCCGTTGGGCATCTGCACTTTAAACAAACCAGAAATTGGGATTGGGTCAGTCCGTTTCTGGGTCGACTGACGCGTCGAATCGACAGGTTCGAAAACATAAAGCAGGACAGTTAAAGCAAATGAATAGCAAAAGAATCGATGGCAAGATCGGGTTTCCCGAAAAGAACGGGTTATATGATCCTGCCAATGAAAAAGATTCCTGCGGTGTAGGGTTCGTCGCCAATATCAAGGGTGTACCCAGTCACGAGATAATGACTGATGCCTACCATATCAACTCAAGAATGGATCACCGTGGCGGTTGTGGGTTTGAAGAAAATACAGGAGACGGCGCAGGTATTCTGACCGCCATTTCACACAAGTTTTTCCAGAAGACGCTCGCAGAGCTGGGGATCACCCTCCCCGAACCCCAGGCTTACTCAATAGGAAATGTGTTTCTGCCTAACAATCCCGAGGAACGGGCACACTGTAAACGGGTGATGGAACGCATCATCCAGGAAGAAGGCCAGCAATGCCTGGGCTTTCGTGAGGTCCCCATATGCCCTGATGAAGCTAACATTGGCCCGGCTGCAAGAGACGCAATGCCATTTATCGAACAAGTCGTCATCGAGGGCTCGAAGACCACCGACCATGCTTTCGACCGCGCGCTCTACCTGATTCGTCGTCGATTCACTGTAGAAACAAAGCAGAACTCAAACCTGAAAGAAGCGCACCAGGTTTATGTCTGTAGCCTGAATTCGCGAATCATCGTCTATAAGGGCATGCTCACACCAGGCCAGCTGTTCCCTTTCTATCCGGATCTCGAAGACCCTGACTACGAGAGCCATCTGGCGATGGTTCACAGCAGATTCTCCACCAATACTTTTCCAAGCTGGGATAGAGCGCAGCCAAACCGCTTCATGAGCCACAACGGCGAAATCAATACCCTCCGTGGCAACAAAAATAATATGACCGCTCGCGAGGGCGTCGTCAGGTCGGAACAATTCGGCGACCGAATTAAAGACCTTTTCCCGATTGTACAACCGGATTATTCCGATTCTGGCACCTTCGACAATGTGCTTGAATTTCTGCTGATGTCTGGCAGAAGCCTGCAGGAAGCCGTGATGATGATGATCCCGGAAGCCTGGCAGGCAGACGTCAATATGCCACAGGAAAAGCGTGATTTTTACGAGTATCACTCAGCCTTAATGGAACCCTGGGACGGCCCAGCATCTATCGTTTTCACAGACGGGCACTACATCGGCGCTGTGCTCGACCGAAATGGTCTTCGTCCTTCACGTTATTACGTGACCCATGACGACAAGGTCGTGATGGCGAGCGAAGTGGGTGTCTTACCGATTGATCCTGCCAACGTTAAGGAAAAGGGACGCCTGCAACCGGGCAAAATGTTCCTGGTCGATTTCTTTGCTGGCAGGCTCATCCCCGACGAAGAGCTGAAGATGGATTTCGCCACCCAAAGGCCCTATGGCCAATGGATCGAAAACCAGAAAATCGAGCTGAGTGATCTGTCCAGTACTGGCAATGAACTGAACTACGAGTCCTCAAGCCTCGTGCAGCGCATGCAGGCATTTGGATACACCTTGGAAACGATGCAGTTTATGTTGTTACCACTCGTGACTGAGGTTCGAGACCCTCTTGGATCCATGGGTAATGACTCAGCACTGGCCTGCCTGTCAGACAAGTCACGCATGATCTACGACTATTTCAAACAGCTGTTCGCCCAGATTACCAATCCAGCAATTGATTCCATCCGTGAAGAAGTCGTGATGTCCTTGTCCTGCTTTATCGGCCCTGAGCGCAACCTGCTAGAAACAACCGAAGAACACGTGCACAGACTCAGACTGCCGCATCCGATCCTGTCCAATGATGAGCTCGCCAGCATCAAGAATATCAGTAAACGGGACTGGAAAACGCAGACCATCGACATCACCTTCGAGAAGTCGGCTGGCAAGACCGGCATGCTGGAGGCGATCGACCGTATCTGTCATGAGGCAACTACTGCAATCAAAGATGGGTTTCCCATTATCGTGCTGTCGGACAGGAATATCAGCGCAAGTCGTATGGCGCTCAGTTCACTGATTGCCTGCGGTGCCGTACACCATCATCTGGTGGGAACTTACCAGCGAACCCGTATCGGGATTGTGATTGAATCCGGCGAGGCTCGGGAAGTCCACCACCATTGCCTGCTGATTGGATACGGCGCTGACGCAATTAACCCATACGTTGCTTTTGAATCACTCTGGCAGGCGCAGCAGGACGGTTTACTGGACGCCACTGAGTACACTGATATCCACAAGATAGTCGCCTCCTATAAGAAAGGCGTTGCCAAAGGCATCCTCAAGGTAATGGCCAAGATGGGTATCTCCACGCTCCAGTCCTACAAAGGTGCGCAGATATTCGAGGCAGTAGGCCTCGCAGAAGAGATTATTGATCGCTGCTTTTCAGGAACCACCAGTCGTGTCCAGGGCGTCAGTTTTGATGTGCTGTTTGACGAGATGAAGGTTCGACATGAGCTCGGTTTCCCTCCAAGAAACGAGAACCTGATCCCCGTACTACCTAATCCCGGAGATTTTCACTGGCGTCGTGGCGGTGATACACACATGTGGGATCCTGACACGATTTCCAACCTTCAGGTGGCAGCGAGAACGAACAACCAAGACGCATACCGGCAGTTCGCCAACCATGCGAACGGCGAAAGCACACGCAGAGCGACGTTCCGCGGTCTGCTCGACTTTAACTACGCAGAATCCATAATCGAGCTCGATGAAGTCGAAGCTGCCAGCGAAATCGTCAAGCGGTTTTGTACCGGCGCAATGAGTTTCGGTTCCATCTCTGCAGAAAGTCATGAAACACTCGCCATTGCCATGAACAGGTTAGGTGGAAAGTCGAACACAGGGGAAGGTGGGGAAGACCCGACCCGTTTTGAAACCATGGAAAATGGTGACTCAAAGCGATCAGCCATTAAACAGGTAGCCTCGGGCAGGTTTGGGGTAACCATCTGGTATCTGGCCAACGCTGATGAGCTGCAGATCAAGATCGTCCAGGGTGCAAAACCGGGAGAAGGTGGCGAGCTACCCGGTGCAAAAGTAGACAAAAATATCGCAAGAATCCGTCATTCTACGCCGGGTGTTGGCTTAATCAGCCCTCCCCCGCATCATGATATCTACTCAATCGAAGACATCGCACAGTTGATTCATGATTTAAAAAATGCCAACCCCGACGCACGTATTAGCGTGAAACTGGGTTCCGAAATTGGTGTCGGCACGATCGCTGCCGGCGTCACGAAAGCAAAAGCTGACCACCTGGTCATCGCTGGCCATGACGGTGGTACCGGTGCTTCCCCACTGACCTCAATTAAACATGCGGGTCTACCCTGGGAACTTGGCCTCGCCGAAACCCACCAGACACTGGTCATGAACAATCTTCGCTCACGCGTCGTACTGCAAACTGATGGCCAGATCAAGACAGGTCGCGATGCGGCTATGGCACTGCTTCTTGGAGCAGAAGAGATCGGCTTCGCCACTGCGCCTCTGGTCACTCTTGGTTGCATCATGATGCGCAAGTGTCACCTGAATACCTGCCCTGTCGGAATCGCAACACAGGATCCCGACCTCAGGGCCAAATTTACCGGCAGCCCTGATCATGTAGTGAACTACCTCTTTATGGTGGCCGAAGAGTTACGCCAGATCATGGCCAAACTCGGCATTCGCACTGTTAATGAGATGGTTGGTCGCGTTGACCTCCTCTCCAAAGATAACGCTATTGAGCACTGGAAAGCGCGTGGACTGGATTTCACCAGCATTCTTACCCCGGCGAAGATCGTGTACGAAGGTACCGAAGTCTATCGAACGATGGACCAGGACCATGGTCTGGAAAAGGCCCTCGACAATACACTGATTGAGCTGGCAAAACCTGCACTTGAATGCGGCGAAAGAGTTGATATCGAGCGTGAAGTAATCAACATCAACCGTGTTGTAGGTACCATGCTTTCCCATGAAGTGGCGAAGGCAACTCAGGGCGAAGGATTCCCTGAAGACACCATTAATATCAAATTAAATGGCTCCGCAGGGCAAAGCCTGGGTGCCTGGCTGGCAAAGGGCATCACCATTGAGATCGAGGGCGATGCAAACGACTATGTCGGCAAGGGGCTCTCCGGTGGAAAGATCATCGTTTATCCACCCACCAACAGCAGCTTCGCCGCAGAACACAACGTGCTGATCGGTAATGTTGTGCTTTACGGCGCGACCTCGGGTGAAGCTTACTTCAGGGGAATAGCCGCTGAAAGATTCTGTGTACGCAATAGCGGTGCACATGCTGTTATTGAAGGGATCGGGGATCATGGTTGCGAATACATGACCGGCGGGCGAGTGGTCGTTCTTGGCTCGACCGGACGAAACTTTGGTGCCGGCATGAGCGGAGGCGTTGCCTACGTATGGGATACCGACGGTGACTTCAGCGGCAAATGCAACACCGGTACTTTCGAACTGGAAACGGTCCAGAGCGAAGCCGACATCAGTGAATTGAAAAACATGATCCAGAAGCACGAACAATACACAGGGTCAGTCGTTGCCAGACAGATTCTGGACGACTGGTCTTCTGAGTTGCACAAGTTCATCAAAGTAATGCCTACGGATTACAAGCGAGTTCTAGAGGAGCTTGCAGCCGAAGAAGCACTAACAGCTGCGGTAGGTTCCTAAGTAATAAGTAGGTTCTTAAGTAATAAGTAGATTTAAGTAATAAGTAGATTTAAGTAATAAATTGAGTGTAGTTATGGGTAAGCCAACAGGGTTTAAGGAATTCGATAGGGAAGTAGCACCCTATCGCGACGCAGCCGAGCGATTGGTTGATTTCAAGGAAATCTATACCGACCACAACGATGAGCACCTGCAGACCCAGGGCTCACGGTGCATGGATTGCGGCGTACCCTTCTGCCAGTCTGGTAATGGCTGTCCAATTCACAACCTGATTCCCGAATGGAATGACCTCGTGTACAAAGGTCGCTGGCGCGAAGCGCTGGACCGTCTACACAAGACCAACAACTTCCCCGAGTTTACCGGCAGGGTTTGTCCTGCCCCCTGTGAGGGTGCCTGCGTTCTGGGTATCACCGACCCACCGGTAACCATCAAGAACGTGGAATCGGCTATTATCGACAGAGGCTTCACCGAAGGCTGGGTTGTCGCAAACCCGCCCTCTACCAGAACCGGGAAAAAAGTCGCCGTCATAGGCTCCGGCCCTTGTGGACTGTCAGCAGCGGCACAATTGAACACGGCAGGCCACCAGGTAACAGTTTACGAACGCGCCGACCGGCTGGGCGGCCTGCTGATGTACGGTATCCCGAACATGAAACTTGAAAAGTCAGATATCGAACGACGAGTTCAGCTGATGCGCGACGAGGGTATTGAATTCATCGTCAGTGCAGACGTCGGTAACAATGTCGACGTTAAAGAACTCGTTGACGGCAATGATGCTGTGCTTCTCGCAACTGGTGCAACTCTCGCCAGGGACCTTCCGATACCAGGACGTGAAGCGGAAGGTGTTCACCTCGCCATGGATTTCCTGACTGCAAACACCAAGAGCCTGTTGGATTCGAACCTTGAAGACGGCAACTA
>DTZW01000259.1 GCA_012961165.1 Gammaproteobacteria bacterium
ATTGGATGATGCGAAGAAGGAGATTGATGTCTGGATCAGTGACGTCGGCGATGACACTTATGGTTCCGCCGCCTATAGGACATAGCGCAATATCAAGCCGAGCGCGGCCCGTTCAAAGACTCTGTTGAGTCGTTGAGCCTATAATAGGAAGTATATCACTCGATGACTACTACCAGGTGCCCGGAGCAGGTAAATTTCCCCCCACCCACTCAATTTGGTTAAATCGTGGACAACTATCGCACCGAATACATCTCTGGGCATGAGAACATGCAAGAGTTGGAGATTATAAAATGGCAAGACCAGGCACGTACTTTGACACTCTCCCGCCGGAAGCGATTTCTGACGAATTAACACCGCTTGTCCAGGCACTAGGGCTGACAGAAAATTGTCGACAGCTCGCTATGGAGGGATGGACAGTTGTAGAGAACGCTGGCGATGAACAATTTAACAACCAACTGCGAGAGCAGATCCTGCAAGACGCTAAAAGGGGTAGTGCAAGAATGTTGTTGGCGAGGGATCCTGTATATGCACAAGCAGTTCTCAACCCAAAGCTGATGGCGTTGGCCGAATTCTCCGTGGGTCGTGGACATCTAATCAGCCAGGTGGCCGCTAGCGTGCGAAGAAAAGACGAGCCTATGTTGGGGTTACACGCAGATCATAACTGGTTACCGGCACCATTTCCGGAACACAACATGTTACTCACGGCTTGTTGGGCTTGTGATGAATACACGAAGGAAAACGGTGCCACACAGGTGATTCCTGGCAGCGCAAATCTGCGGCGTCACCCCGATGCCGATGAAATTGAAGCAATGGCAGGTGCGGTGCCAATCGAGTGCGGTCCCGGTTCAATCGCGGTCTGGGACGGTAACATTTGGCATTCCAGTGGCGAGCGGACCGCCGAAGGTGAGCGGGTGGTTTGTCACATTACCTATACGCGACTCATGATGCGCCAGGTTGAAGACTATAGAGAACACGACGAACGCCTGATTGAACAACACGGCGCACCCATGGCTGGGTTGTTGGGGCACAACGATGGTCTGTTCAGCAACGATGGCTTTGACTATTCGAAACTCGTCGAAACATTTAACAACGCAAAACGTTGAGAATATGCGAGGTGGGTGAGAATAGGCATCATAAACCACATTTTCCGAGGAACAGTATGTATGGTAATTGCTGAAATTCATTCAAATTTGGATCACAGTGGCGTGATGATCCTCTGGAAAACGGTAAGTCTTGACATAGCTTCTTGTGAGGCAGGCTTTAGCTATTTGGCCTAATAAAAATTCAGCACACACTGGTGTCTAAGTAGATAGAAATTTTCAACAGCACTTGCGCAAAAAAACTGCTGGCAGGCGTTACCGCTTGCAAGGAGTTGCGCCAGGTTAAAAAACCTTTGAAAGATAATCGCCCAGGTGTGTTGAGAACTCAGGCATCGCACCCAGGGTTTTCAGATGAACCGTCGCGAGTGGGTACTCCCGCTCCATATTCTTACTGATCACCGCAAACCCTTGCTGCTTCAGGCTATCTTCAAGCAGTCGTTCCCGCAAAAATTGGCCGACATCACAGACGAAACCTATATCAGCGATCGTCAATTGATCCGACGCTATGTAATCACTGGTCGCAAGTGATCGGTTTATACCTGACAAGTAAAACTCGTAGGCAGACCTCATCCTTTCATGAGTCACCCGCGAGAGTTCGTTGATCGACAGAAGATAGACCTGCGCTTCGCGCGCCAGCACCAAGGCCGCATCAAGGAAACTGTCGACCCTAGAGGCTTCACTACCAGTTTTTCCGTAAAGCCCGTGATCGTTTTCAGCCGCGCGAACCACCGCTCGCAGAATACTGTTTGACTCAAAAATGCCGATACTGCCGTCCTCACTAAAAGCAGCAGGTACCGTCCCGAAAGGGTGCGCCTGAAGAAATGCGTCAGTCTTGTAAAGGGTGCCGCTGAATCCGCGCTTGCTCACTCTCGCATGTGGGCTATCCTCGACGCATTCGTCTGCGTGTAATTCACGGGCATGGAAGTCCCAGAGCCAGTTCTGCAGGTTCGCCGGCTTGTCACCGGCTACCGTCACAATGACGCCGCAAAATTGTGCAGCCACGAGCGCTTTCCAAACGCGTGGATTCGGCAAATAAGAGAATATCTTTATGGTCGCATCTGCCGTCACCAAGTCCCTCCGAAAGTGCGGATCATCGATCTTACCAAATGCCATGTGTCTTTACGCTTGCGTGGCAGACAAAACACGACTATCGAGACTCCAAGTGATCAAAGTCGCTGGCGGCGTGTCGCTCCATCAAACCACTCTTGCTCGCTCGATTAATTTTCCTGCCACGTTTTACCGCGGGACGATTGTGTACCTCTGATGCCCATCTTAGAAGGTGAGTATAGGAATCCACCTGAAGAAACTCCTTGGATTCATAAAGACCCGTTAACACTAGCTGGCCATACCAGCTGTATACCGCCATGTCTGCAATATTGTACTCATCGCCACAAAGAAATTGACGCGCCACTAAGGTGCGATCAAGCACGTCCAACTGACGTTTGATTTCCATGGTGTATCGATTGATGGGGTATTCCCATTTCGCGGGCGCGTAGGCATAGAAGTGACCAAAGCCTCCACCTAAATACGGGGCACTACCCATCTGCCAGAATAACCAGGACAAACATTCCGCACGCCCGGGTCCGTCCATTGGAATAAAGGCTTCAAATTTCTCGGCCAGATACATCATGATCGCACCGGATTCGAATACCCGAGTCCTCGGTGAGGTGCTGTGATCAGCCAAGGCCGGTATCTTTGAATTCGGGTTGAGATCGACGAAACCGCTACTAAATTGATCGCCTTCGCCAATATTGATCAGCCACGCATCATACTCCGCGGTGGTTTTACCGATGGCCAACAGTTCTTCCAGCAATATGGTCACTTTAACCCCGTTAGGTGTCGCCAGCGAGTAAAGCTGCAACGGATGCTCGCCAACTGGAAGTACTTTTTCATGGGTGGCACCAGCGATAGGTCGGTTGATGTTGGCGAACCTGCTTTCCGTTTCCTGCTCCCACTGCCAGACTCTTGGTGGTGTGTAAGTTTTCGAATCAGTCATAGATGTTCGTACTCGAGTAGATTTAAGTTTGCATACTAACAAAAATGCGAACCCTGACATCGAGGACGGTTGTTCGCTTAAAAGCCAAAGCGAGTAAACACCAGGGCCGTTACGCAGCGCCCGTACAGAACAAAGAAAACTATAAGATTCACTCTCAGCATTGGGTACGCCTTCGCGGAGTATAAGTAGAATTAAGCCCGTTTTTGTGTCGGTAGCCAAGCAGGTCTGTCCCTGAAATAGGGGTTTGAATGGAA
>DTZW01000260.1:0-7567 GCA_012961165.1 Gammaproteobacteria bacterium
TGACTGTTTAACGGCCGAATATCCAGTGATTGGGTTAGGGCCAGGGCATATTAAACTGGAGAAAAACTAGTGGCTTTATCAGTCGAAAGAAAGGCTGAAATCGTTAAAGATTTCGGCACATCAGAGAACGACACAGGATCACCTGAAGTACAGGTAGCCCTGTTAACTGCGAATATTGAACAACTTCAATCGCATTTCAAGGAGCATGCCCATGATCATCATTCACGGGTAGGACTTCTACGTATGGTTAGTCAAAGAAGAAAATTATTGAACTATCTACGCAACAAAAACCCCGACCGTTATACATCTACTATTAAGAGGTTAGGTTTGCGTCGGTAGTGTTAGTGTCGGTGATTGGCACTGACTATGGAGAATAATGTGAGTTATATAAGTAAGAAATTTATGTTCGGTGACCAGGAAGTCCTCCTGGAAACTGGAAAGGTTGCGAGACAGGCAACAGCATCTGTCATGGTAACCATGGCAGAAACAACAGTTCTAGTTGCAGTGGTTGCACGCCCTGACATGAAAGCAGGTCAGGCCTTCTTCCCCTTAACAGTGAACTACGAAGAAAAAACATATGCAGCGGGTAAAATTCCCGGTGGTTTCTTCAAGCGAGAAGGTCGACCTTCCGAGAAGGAAACGCTGACATGCCGTTTGATCGACCGTCCTATCCGTCCACTGTTCCCTAAAGGTTTCATGAACGAAGTTCAGGTTACTTGTCAGGTAGTTTCAGCAGCGAAGGATGTAGATCCAGATATCGTTGCCATGATCGGTGTATCAGCGGCTTTGGCCCTGTCCGGTTTACCATTCGCAGGTCCAATCGGTGCTGCGCGAGTTGGTTTTACGCCTGAAGGTTACCTGCTCAATCCTGGCTACGAAGCGCTTAAGACTTCAGAACTTGACATGGTTGTCGCTGGTACAGAATCCGCGGTATTGATGGTTGAATCAGAAGCGAACGAATTAACTGAAGACCAGATGCTGGGTGCGGTACTTTTCGCTCACCAGGAAATGCAATCAGTTGTCGCTGCCTGTGCTGAGCTTAAAGCAGAAGCAGGCAAAGAAGCCTGGGTCTGGGAGCCAGCTACCCCGAACACTGCACTGATTGAAGCGATTACTACTCAGTTCGGTGAAGAGATTGGCGCTGCTTATCGAATCACTGAAAAGATGGCTCGCCAGGACAAGCTCTCTGAGCTCAAAGCTGCCGCAGTGGCGGCGCTTGAGACCGAAGAGACAGTCAAAGACGAGATCAAAGCTGTATTTGACAGTGTCGGGAAGTCTATCGTTCGTCGCGCTATCGTATCGGGCCAGCCTCGAATTGACGGCCGTGATACTACAACGGTACGCCAGATTGATGTTGAAGTTGGTGTGCTGGCGAAGGCACATGGTTCTGCACTGTTTACACGGGGTGAGACTCAGGCGCTGGTTTCAACCACTCTGGGTTCTATGAGAGATGCTGCGATCATCGATGCGCTAAAAGGCTCATACCGGGATAACTTCCTGTTGCACTACAATTTCCCACATTACAGTGTTGGTGAAACCGGTTTTTCTGGCGGACCCAAGCGACGCGAAATTGGTCACGGCCGATTAGCTCGACGTGGTATCGCTGCGATGTTGCCAAAGAGTGAAGACTGGCCGTATACGACACGAGTTGTATCTGAAATCACAGAATCAAACGGTTCTTCTTCAATGGCTTCTGTCTGTGGCGCAAGTCTTGCGTTGATGGATGCGGGCGTACCACTTAAGGCGCCAGTTGCTGGTGTTGCCATGGGTCTGGTACTTGAAGGTGAAGACTTTGCAGTACTGACCGATATCCTGGGTGATGAAGATCATCTTGGTGATATGGACTTTAAAGTGGCGGGCACGGAAACAGGTGTTACTGCGCTTCAAATGGACATCAAGATCCAGGGCATTACTGAACAGATTATGGAAACTGCGCTTAGCCAGGCCAAAGACGCAAGGCTTCATATCCTGGGCGAAATGAACAAGGTGATTGGTCAGTCCCGTGAAGATGTTTCTGAGAATGCACCTGCGATGGTGACCATTAAGGTTGAAGCAGACAAGGTTCGGGATGTTATTGGTAAAGGTGGTTCCACTATTCGTGGAATTACAGAAGAGACCGGTGCTTCCGTGGATATCGAGGACGATGGCTCAATCACTATCTTTGGTGAAGATGCCGACTCTCGTGATGCTGCAGTTGCCATGATTGAGGCGATTACCAAAGAAGCCGAAGTTGGTCAGATCTACAACGGAAAGGTCGTTAAGATCGCAGATTTTGGTGCTTTTGTTAACATTCTACCTGGTAAGGATGGTCTGGTTCACATCTCCCAGATTGCCAAGGAACGTGTTGAGAAAGTCACCGACTACCTGACCGAAGGGCAGGAAGTTAAGGTGCTGGTTCTTGATGTGGATCGTGGTCGAATCAAGCTTTCGATGAAAGAACTGATTGAGGAGGTAGCGGCGGAAGAAGCCGATGATGACGCAGACGGGCCAAACGGCAATGTTGCGGCAGCTAATAGTGATGAAAGCGCAAGTTAATCACTAACCTTGAGTGTTACAAAACGCCGTCTTCTGACGGCGTTTTTGTTTCTGTCTACTGTATCCCTCGTTTTTAGAAAACGACCCGTTATGAGGTCACAGGACTGTTCCTGATCAGGTCATCCACTACTGAAGGGTCGGCCAGCGTGCTGGTATCTCCCAGGTTATCCAGTTCGTTCTCTGCAATCTTACGGAGAATACGCCGCATGATCTTGCCGGACCGGGTCTTCGGTAAGCCAGGGGCCCATTGCAGGATATCGGGTTTTGCGATTGCGCCAATCTCTGATCGCACGAGGTTGTTAAGTTCACTCAAAAGCTCATCAGTGCCTTCGGTACCCTGCATCAAGGTGACGAATGCGTAGATGCCCTGACCCTTAATGTCGTGGGGATAACCGACAACTGCGGCTTCAGCAACAAGGCTGTGTTCGACCAGTGCGCTTTCGATCTCGGCGGTACCCAGGCGATGTCCGGAAATATTCAATACATCGTCAACCCTGCCAGTGATCCAGAAATAACCATCTTCGTCCCGCCGGGCGCCATCACCGGTGAAGTAATAACCTGGATAGGTCGAGTAGTAAGTGTCTATACACCGCTGGTGATCTCCAAAAACGGTCCTGATTTGGCCAGGCCATGAACCGCTAATCGCCAGGTTACCTGACGCAGCACCTTCCAGCTCTTTGCCCTTTTCGTCCAGCAGGACGGGTTTGACGCCAAAAAAAGGTCTGGTAGCTGAGCCGGGTTTTAAATCAGTTGCCCCGGGCAGGGGAGTGATCATGATGCCGCCAGTTTCAGTTTGCCACCATGTATCCACAATCGGGCATCGCGCGTCACCCACTACATGGTAATACCATTCCCATGCTTCCGGATTGATGGGCTCACCAACACTGCCTAATAATCGAAGACTCTGGCGGGAGGTTGATTTTACGAAGTCATCTCCCTGGCTCATGAGTGCACGCAGGGCAGTCGGAGCGGTGTAGAAAATATTAACCTTGTGCTTGTCGACGACCTGCCAGCACCTCGAAGAATCAGGGTAGGTTGGAACACCTTCGAACATCAGTGTGATTGCGCCGTTGGCGAGAGGGCCGTACACAATGTAGGAATGTCCCGTCACCCAGCCAACGTCAGCAGTACACCAGTAGACATCACCTTCGTGATAATCAAATACATACTTATGGGTCATTGCGGCCTGTAACAGGTATCCGCCGGTTGTGTGAAGGACACCTTTTGGTTTTCCCGTTGAGCCGGAAGTGTAAAGAATGAACAAAGGGTCTTCGCTACCCATGGGGATAGCTTCGCACTCCGGTGAGACCTGGCTCGTTGCCTCCTCATACCAGACATCACGATCGTCGAACCAGTCTATTTTCCCACCTGTACGTCTAACGACCAGGACTGTAGAAACGCCGGGACAGTCTTCGAGGGCTTTGTCGGTGTTTTCCTTGAGGGGGACCGGTCTGCCGCCACGCACGCCTTCATCAGCAGTGATCACCGTCCTGCAATCGGAATCCAGGATTCGGTCCTTTAACGCCTGCGGAGAGAAACCGCCAAACACAACCGAGTGTACTGCGCCTATCCGCGCGCAGGCTAACATCGCGTACGCGGCTTCCGGGATCATTGGCATATAGATGCAGACTCGATCGCCCTTGGTGACTCCGCGATCCAGCAATACGTTGGAAAGTCGACAGACGTGTTCGTGAAGTTCGCGATAAGTAACACGGAGGTCATCACCGGGATCATCGCCTTCCCAGATGATGGCGGTGTGGTCAGCCTTCAGTTCAAGATGTCGGTCGATGCAGTTGTAGCTTGCGTTTAGCTCTGCGCCTAAGAACCATGTTGCCTCGCCTTGATCGAAGTCAGATTCGGTCAGCTTGTTCCAGGGTTTAAACCAGGTGATGAATTCATCAGCTTTCTGGGACCAGAACTCATCAGATCGATTAATCGAGGCGTCATACATCGCAAGGTATTGATCGTTGCGAATATGTGTGTGGTTCTCGAATTCCTTGGGGACCGGATAAACCTTGTGTTCCGACATAGCGGCTCCTTCAAACCAGATGTGATGGGATAGACAGGGTGCCACAATGTGGCTCGGCATAAAACCAGGATCAGGCAGGAGTTATAACGGGTATTCTGGGTTCCGCCGTTAGTGCAAGGAGGCGTGATCGCTGGTACTGGCTTTCCGGCGAGGTTTTCGCTTACGCTTACGCGGGCGGCCATTGCTGGTTGATTGTTTCATGGCAAGCTTGCGCTCTTCGGTGGCTTCCTGGTATTCCGTCCACCACTCCCCAAGTTGTTCTGTTTTCTCGCCAGCCTGTTCTCGGAGCAAAAGAAAATCATAGGCAGCCCTGAAGCGCTTATGCTCCATAATTCGGTCGGGTTTCTGGCCAAATCGGGAAGGTAGTCGCGACTGCAGGAACCAGATGTCTCTCATCGGACCAGAGAATCGTTTCGGGATAGAGGTGAAAAGCTGCTGCTTCGATATCACATTGTTGGCCGCTTCATGTGCAGCAGCGTATGTGATCCCATCCTCCTGTTCTAGCCGTTGTTTTTCGTCAACAAATGGATACCAGAGTACTGCTGCATATATAAAAGCTGGTGTGACGGGCATCTTTTTCGCGATTCTCTGGTCTGTGCTGGTTAGTGCCAGCCGCACGAGTTCTTCAGTCGCATTGTTCTCCATCGACCGTTTGGAATCCGGGAACAACCACCCATAGATATCATTCTCCATCATGGCATCGAAAGCAGCAGTGCCATAACCAGACAGGAAAAGCTTGAGTACTTCCTCGAATAACCTGGCCGGGGGAACATCCTGTATAAGGTAGCCCAGCGATCTTATTGAGCTCTGGAGATCGGACTCCAAACCAAATTCCAGTTTCGCCTGAAACCTGATGGCACGAAGCATCCTGACCGGGTCTTCCCTTAGTCGGCCTGTTGGGTCTCCGATTGTCCTGATAATCTGGCTTTCAATATCGGCAGTACCGTCTGCGAGATCGATAATTTCCTTTTCCTGGGGCTCGTAATAGATGGCATTCATCGTGAAGTCCCGCCGGAACACATCCTCTTCGAAGGTGCCATAGACATTGTCGTTCAGGGTCATACCGGAATCAGAGTGGTTCTCATCGTACTCGTCCGCGTGAGGTCCGCGAAAGGTTGTAACCTCTATTATTTCGCGTCCAAACCGGACATGGACAATCCGAAATCGTTTCCCAATGATGCGAGAGTTGCGAAACAACTCACGGACTTCTTCCGGGTGAGCATCTGTTGCGATGTCAAAATCTTTTGGGGTTTTGCGCAGCAACAGATCACGAATACAGCCGCCGACGAGGTATGCCTGGAAGCCATGGTCCTGCAGGCGACTGATTACCTTGCTGGCATTGATACTGATGGCGCTTTCTTCAATAGAACTTAAAGAATTCATCTTTGATGCTGTAAATCAGTCATTTGGCAGGAGTTGGCCTGGAAGTCCCAGCGTATTGGTGGGAGTAAAGTTGAAAATACGAGTCGTAAAAAACAAGTTTAAAGGGGTAACGTATTTAGGATCACAGATAGTTTAACAGAGCGAACTGATTCTTACGGTAACGTTTTTGTGGGGGGGGAAAGAAAATGGGAAAAGCGAGCTTTTCCCATTTAGGGAGCCAGAACATTCTTCTTATTATGTTTATTATTATTATTTTTTAACCTGCCACCCGAAGGAGAGGGTCATTGCCAGAATCTCTCTATTTGTTCTATGTTGACTGGCAGGTATCACTATCCCAGAATTGTGGGAAAATAAACAACTTCCTAAAAATCAATAAGATATGAAATTTTGCTCCCATATCGCCAGGTAGGTTGTTACTCAATGCCACGTTGATGGGTAAAAAGGTAACACTAACGTGAGCGGCTCTTCTCGCGGGGAATGCCGAGCTTTTGTCGCTTCTGCCAGAGGGCCTTGCGGGAGATGCCTAATTTCTGTGAAAGCTCGGTTTCAGTCATTTGGTCCTGGTTCTCAAGGACGAAACTCACAAAGTAGTCTTTAAGCGAAACATTCTGTTTATCGGTGTCATAAGACGGGAACTTCCGCTTTTGTGCCGGCTCTATAGCAAGGAGGTCTGGACCGATTGTTTTTCCATCACAAAGAATCACGGCTCGTTGAACAGCATTCTCCAGCTCGCGTATGTTGCCAGGCCAGCTATAGCAGTGGATGCATTTCGATGCTGCATCGCTGAATTTCAACCGGGGCTTTCCGTGCCTCTCCGCATTGGTTGCAAGAAAATGTTCAGCAAGAATTGCAATGTCGTCACCTCGCTCGCGAAGAGGCGGTAGAGATAACTTCACTACATTTAAACGGTAATAAAGATCGTCTCGAAAACCGCCTTCGTTTACCAGGGCTTGTAGATTCCTGTGGGTTGATGAGACGAGTCGCACTGAAACCTTTTGATTTGCTATGGAGCCTACGCCCCTCACTTCTCCCTCCTGTAGTACCCGAAGAAGCTGCGCTTGTGCGCTCAAAGGCAGTTCACCAACCTCGTCAAGGAACAAGGTAGTGCCATCAGCTGCCTCAACGAGACCAACCCGATCAGCAGTTGCACCAGAGAAGGCGCCTTTTTTGTGGCCGAATAACTCGGATTCGATAAGTGAGTCAGGTATGGCGGCGCAGTTGAGCGATATCATCTGGCGATCAGTTCGGTTGCTTAACTGGTGAATTTTTCTGGCGACCAGTTCCTTGCCTGTTCCGGATTCTCCCTCTATCAGGACGTTTGTATCCGTTGGAGCAACTTTATCCAGTTGGTCTGAGAGTGAGCGAATTGAACCGCACTCACCCAACATCTGAACGCGATCAATTCTCGGTTGAGTGATGAGAGCCTCGAGGATCTCTTTTAATTCATCCAGGTTATAAGGTTTGGGGAGGTAGTCGGCCGCTCCGCGTTTCATAACCTCAACAGCCGAGCGAAGACTGGCCCGGGATGAGGTGACGATGACGGGTATGCCGCGAGCAAGCTTGATGATACCGGTGTTGGTTTTACCATCCGAGACAATAGCATTGAAGGTCGTCAAATCA
>DTZW01000260.1:7582-9437 GCA_012961165.1 Gammaproteobacteria bacterium
TCTTTGACTGATCCGGCTTCGCAAACTTTGTAGTTATGGTTCTCGAGGAATACTTTTAGTGATGCGCGAAAGACAGTGTCGTCGTCTACAATCAGGATGTTCTGGCTGATCATACTTGAAGAAATATCCAATAGCGCGCGTCAGAGACGGAACTTATCACGTTTGCGATCCCCCCATGAAGGCTATCAGTTACTAAGATAGGCGTTTGGCGCGCAGATGTCATGAACATTTGGAATAGTAGCGGGATTCCAGGAGGAGGCGGCCTTCTCTAGCAGTTCTTTGATGCTTAAAGAGTACTCGTGTGTATTCTGCCCCAGGTCTGATAACGCGCTACGGATAGTGGTTAAAGCATCACTGGTATCCACTGGTTTTGCATGAGCCTGTTTACTCAGTTTGTTTCCCGACTCGTCCACCAATACTGGGATATGCAGATACTCGGGTGGTGAAACCTCTAACTGTTCGTAAAGCGCGAGTTGGCGTGGTGTCGAATCAAGGAGGTCATTCCCGCGGACAATATGGCTGACGGAATAGTGGATGTCATCAACGACAACGGCGAGTTGGTATGCGTGAAGTCCATCCTTGCGCTTGATGATGAAGTCGCCAACTTCTTTTTCCAGATCCCAGGTCTGCAAACCAAGGCAACGGTCATTGATTGATACGCTGTGCCTGGGCACCTGGAGTCGAACTGCATATGGTCCGCCGGGCGCGAGATGTTTCCTGAGACGGCAGGTGCCTGGATAAATGTCAGGAACCGCTTTTCGGGAACAGGTGCATGGAAAGGTAAATGTTTGAATGGATTCAAGGGCGTCGTCGTAGGATTTCAGTCTGCTGCTCTGGCAGAGGACCTCAAGGTCCCAGTGCAGACCAAGGGCGAGTAGCTGTCTGATGATTTCCCGGGGTGCGTCTATGGATTCTCGGGGTGGGTCAAGGTCCTCAATCCGGAGTAGCCATTTACCACCTGCATGTCGGGCATCAAGAAAACTTGCCACGGCAGCAACTAACGAACCATAGTGTAACGGGCCGGTCGGAGAGGGGGCGAATCGACCGACGTAATCCATTTTAGAGAGGTATGTTTGGCATTATAGGGTGATCACTATTTTACCCGTGGATTTGACGCTCCTTGATTTCATCAAGCGTCTTACAGTCAATGCACTGGGTTGCGGTTGGGCGAGCTTCCAGCCGTTGCACACCGATCTCAATACCACAGGACTCGCAGTAACCGTAATCATCCTGATCGATCAACTCGAGAGTTTTGTCGATTTTTCGAATCAGTTTTCGTTCGCGGTCGCGGGTTTTTAGTTCGAGGCTGAACTCTTCTTCCTGGCTTGCTCTGTCGGCTGGGTCAGGATGGTTAGCTGCCTCGTCTTTCATATGGCTTACAGTTCTGTCCACTTCTTCCATCAGCTGGAATTTCCACTCCAGTAGGATATCGCTGAAATGAGCTCTCTGCTCTCCGTTCATATACTCCTCATTGATTCTTGTTCTATAAGGAGTAACGGTAGGTTCATTAGGAACAGTCTTTGACCTTGCTGCGCTAGGTGGTGGCCGCGGTGCTTTCTGCTTTACTTCTACTGTTTTTTTCGGGGCTGCAGCTTTTTTGATTGCAACCTTCTTGATTGCAACCTTCGCTTTCGCGGCGGGTTTCCCTGCTGTTTTTGCTTTCGAGCTCAACTTCTTCGTGACCTTTTTACTGCTGGTTAAAGTTTTCTTGGTGGCTTTTGGCTTCGTCTTGG
Organism: Gammaproteobacteria bacterium; assembly: GCA_012961165.1. GTDB lineage: Bacteria > Pseudomonadota > Gammaproteobacteria > Pseudomonadales > Azotimanducaceae > UBA9659. Next base: position 9,316 of record DTZW01000260.1, read on the forward strand.
TTGGCGATTTCTTTACCGCTGCCTTTTTCGTTACTGCCTTGGCCTTTGTTTTCGTCTTGACCTTGGGTTTTGCCGCGGTCTTGGCTTTGGCTGTCGGCTTTGCCTTCGGTTTGGCTTTTGCT
>DTZW01000260.1:9631-20117 GCA_012961165.1 Gammaproteobacteria bacterium
CTTGGCTTTTGCTGTTGGCTTGACTTTAGCTTTCACGCTGACTTTCTTTTTTGCAGGTGCTTTCTTGACAGGTGCATTCTTGGCCGTAGACTTGGTTTTTGTCTGGGCCTTTGCCTTTGCCTTGTTTTTTGGTTTCGCCTTTGCGGTTGCTTTACGCTTCGCTGCCATTGATCTGTCCGTATCAACAAAGTGGGTTCTAAAACGAGCGGCGAACCTTACCAGATAGAAATCCATTCGCCAAGCCTATTTCCGGCGACCCTAGCCCTTGTTTTTTTAGGGTAATATCCGTTTCTTGATGTCCTCCGGATAGGGTTTTGAAAGTAGCAAAAAGGCTTAGCAAAATAGCTCCATTTCGGGTGATGGAATTGCTCGCTCGCGCCAATGAACTCGCGTCACTTGGCCATGATGTGATTCACCTTGAGGTAGGGGAGCCGGACTTTGATACGCCGGCCCCGATCCTTGCGGCCGGTGTGCGAGCTATTTCAGAGGGTAAAACAAGGTATACGGACGCCAGGGGTACTCCTGAACTCAGGCAGGCTATTTCAGGCTTCTATAAGTTCAGCCTCGGCATTGAAGTGAAGGCAGAGCGGATATTTGTTACTGCAGGTGCCTCGGGCGGTTTGCTGATGCTGAGTGCTTTATTGCTGGATCCGGGCGAAAACCTCTTGATGCCTGATCCAGGTTATCCCTGTAACCGCCATTTTCTATCTAGCTTCAATGCTGAGGGATTGCTGGTGCCCGTTGATGCTGACCAAAATTATCAGCTAACGCCTTCATTGGTTGAGCAATACTGGACCAGGACCACTCGGGGGATTCTGGTTGCATCTCCGGCTAATCCTACAGGCGCAATCTTGAGCCAAAAGGCTATCAGGGAACTGGGTGAAGTCGTGCGAAAAAAAGATGGCATTATGATCGTGGATGAAATCTATCAGGGGTTGGTCTATGAAAACCACACCTCGGGGTCTGCTCTGGCACAGGTGCCCGAAGCGATTGTTATTAACAGCTTTTCAAAGTATTTCGGGATGACGGGGTGGCGCCTTGGCTGGGTGGTTGTACCCGAAGAAATCGCCACGGATCTTGAAAAGCTCGCCCAGAACCTCTTTATTTGTCCCTCGTCCATCGCCCAGGAAGCTGCGCTTTCGGCCTTTGATCCAGAGTCGATTGCGACAATGGAGGCTCAAAAGGCCGAGTTTGCAGTTCGCAGAAACTACCTTGTGCCAGCGCTAAAGGAACTCGGGTTCGAGATTCCGCTAATGCCAGCAGGAGCGTTTTATGTCTATGCGGGTTTACCAGACAAGGTGCCGGACTGTGAACAATTCTGTCACCGCCTACTCGAAAACCATTTCGTTGCTGTGACGCCAGGAACTGACTTTGGTTTTCACAACGCCGATAGATCGATTCGAATTAGCTATGCAAGAGACTTATCGCAGCTGAAAGAGGCTGTTTATCGTATTAGGAAAATGCTGGGATGAAGGGCTTGGTTCATGCTCGATTGATCAAAAGATATAAACGTTTCCTGGCAGATGTAAGGCTGGACAATGATGAGGTAATAACTGTCCATTGTCCCAATACCGGTTCAATGAAGAACTGTGTCGAAGAGAATGCAGAAATCTGGCTGTCAGATTCGGATAACCCAAAAAGAAAGTACCGATATACCTGGGAGTACCTGACGACATCGCATGGTCATCACATCGGAGTCAATGCGGGGAAAGCGAACCAACTGGTTCAATCCGCGATCCGGGATGATCTGGTTGAGCCGTTGGCGGGGTATGAAACGATCCGGCCTGAGGTGAAGTATGGAGATGAAAACAGTCGAATCGACCTGCTGCTGCAGGACAATAAAAGGCAGGACTGTTATGTCGAAGTTAAAAGCGTGACATTGCTTGAGGATCCACCATCACGTGGTATTGGCTATTTTCCGGATGCGGTGAGTGAAAGAGGGGCCAAGCATTTAAGGGAGCTCATCAAAATGTCGCAGTCGGGCGCCAGATCAGTTTTGTTTTTTTGTGTGCAGCATACGGGCATACAGGAAGTCAGGCCCGCCGACCATATTGACCGTGAATACGGTAAGCTGCTTCGAGAAGCGTTGGATAGTGGGGTTGAAGTGTTGGCGTATAAGGTTAGGAAATCGAACAAGGGGTTTCGGTTGTGGAGAGATCTCCCGGTCATCGTATGAAGATTGCAGCTCTTGCGTTGGTGGTGTGTGTTCTTGCCGTTGCATCCCTCCTGTTCGGCAGCGCCGATGTTAGTCTCAAAGATCTGTTGGGTTTGCTTAGCCACAATGACGACCCAGGACTGAGCACGATTGTGCTTGATATTCGACTGCCCAGGACGCTCCTGGCGCTACTTGTGGGTGCGGGTGTGTCGGCATCTGGCGCGGCAATTCAAGGAATGTTTCGTAATCCGCTGGCTGATCCAGCGCTAATCGGGGTGTCTGCGGGTGCGGCGTTGTTTGCTGCTATCTATGTTGTGCTGGACGGTAGTCAGGGATTGTCTCTGATAGGCATGACCGGTAGCGCTTTTGTAGGCGGGCTTCTTACCACCTGGATAGTCCTCGTTGTGGGAGGCCGCGGTGGTGGGCTATCGACAATTTTGTTGGCTGGCATCGCTATCAATGCGATAGCGCTGTCTGGGGTGGGAATGCTGTCGTACCTCTCGACGGACATGCAGCTTCGCTCTATCTCGTTCTGGGCGTTGGGTAGCCTGAACGGAGCGAACTGGATTTCGGTGCTGCTGGCGCTTGCCATTCCAGTCGTAGTGTTCCTGATCTTTCTCGAATCCAGAAACCTGAATGTGATCACCCTGGGCGACGAGGAGGCAGAGCATCTTGGTGTATCGCATCAAAAGCTCAGGGTCCGGATAGTATCTTTGTGTGCAGTCGCGGTAGGTATTGGAGTTGCGTTAACCGGGGTCATCGCGTTTCTCGGTTTGGTCGTACCACATCTGGTTAGAATGACGCTCGGCTCCAATCACAGGACGGTGGTTCCTGCCTCTGCCCTGTTGGGAGGGATGCTGCTGCTGGTGGCTGATGTGATAAGCAGAACTATTCTTGCGCCAACTGAGCTCCCCGTGGGTATTTTGACGGCGCTGGTTGGAGGTCCATTCTTTATATATCTGATTATGGTTGAGCAAAAGGGAAGGTTAGTGATATGAACCTCTCTGCACGCAATATCTCGTTCGCAATAAAAGACCTGACTATCCTTCGTAACATAGACCTTGAGATCCAGGGGGGCAAGACCACAGTACTGCTTGGCCCGAATGGCGCTGGTAAATCAACCCTCATGAAGATTTTGAGTGGCTACCTGAAGGCCACAGGTGGAGAAGTTATGATTGCCGGTTGTGATCCGGAAAAGATATCCCTAAAGGCTCGGGCCAGGATGCTTGGTGTTTTGACGCAAAGGAGCTCGCTGGAATTTCCGTTTACTGCCCGAGAAGTCATCGCAATGGGGAGGATGCCATTTGGCGTAAGCGAAGGCTTCGATGAAGTGACACAGGAACTGCTCAGCATGTTCGGTGTAGCCGCCGATCAATCGTACCTCACCATGTCTGGGGGTGAGCAGCAGCTGGTTCAGCTTTGCCGCGTATTTGCGCAGGTGTGGGGTCGCGGCTCTGAGGCTTTTCTCCTGCTCGATGAGCCCATGATTGCTCTTGACCTGCGACACCAGTCGAAGATTGCTTCAACCATAAAGAAATTGTCATCGCAGGGGCTGGGTCAGCTGGTTGTGATGCATGATATTAATCTTGCTGCTGAACTGGCGGATGAAATCGTACTAATGTCGCATGGCAAGGTGGTTGCAAAAGGGTCCGCTGCTGAAGCGCTTAAGGTTGATAACCTTGAGCGCACTTTTGATACTGTCATCAACCAGCTAGGCGAGGGTCGCGAACGCTACTTTCGAGCAGAATTTGAAAAGTGAGAGCACAACACTCCAGGGGTTGATTCTTACCAGGCAATGGCGCGACTCTGTTAGTGGGCAATCGCTCGTTTATTGGTTAGCAACTAACGAGGGTCCCGTAAGAATTGAGTTTCCTGGCCAGGAATCGGTGTTCTTTATCCCTGCGTCCAGTATTCCCAGAGCCGAGCCGGTTCTGGCGGCACAACTCAAATGGCGAAGCGCACCGGTAGAGCTTCGCTGTTTCAGCGAGACAGATGAGCCTGCAATTGCCTGCTATTTCAGAAACCAGCGTGATCTGGGACTGGCAAGAGTGCTCTTACGAAATCACCATATCCCCACGTATGAAGCAGACATCCGGCCTACGGATAGATATCTGATGGAGCGCTTCGTGCAGGGAACACTGGAAGTCTCAGGAGATTTCAATTTTGCAGAAGGTTACCTGACTGCTGAAAACCCAAAAATTCGGAAGGCTTCGTATGAGCCCAGGCTGTCGGTAGTTTCCCTGGATATTGAAACGTCAATCTCTAATGGCAACATTCTTAGTATTGCGGTTGATAGTGACGACGTTAGGAAAGTTTTCATGCTGGGCAAGACGCGACCATCGTCACTTCCTTATCTCGAATTCATTGATGACGAGACTACATTAATTCGAAGGTTTATGGCTTGGTTTGCAGAGCTGGATCCCGACGTAATTATTGGCTGGAGCATCGTTGCCTTTGACCTTAAGTTTCTCCAGGATCGGGCAGACACCCTCGGATTGGAATTCAATATTGGTCGTGGCAGGTCTCCGGTCAGCTGGCGCTTTCTGGATCGAGGCCAGCAGCGAGTTTACGCTGTGGTTCCTGGCAGAGTGGTCCTCGACGGGATAGAACTCCTTCGAACCGCGACTTACAGTTTCGAAAGTTTCTCTCTTGAGAATGTTTCCCGGGAACTGCTCGGAAGGGGAAAACTAGTGCACGATGTCGATTCGCGTGCTGTTGAAATTGAAGACATGCATCGCACTGACCAGGAGAGCCTTGCCAGATATAACCTTGAAGACTGCACGCTTGTTTTGGATATTTTCAAGCACGCGGGTCTTATCGATTTCGCGATAAGGCGGTCGTGCCTGACTGGATTGGAAATGGACCGACAGGGCGGGTCGGTTGCCGCCTTTGATTTTCTTTACCTGCCTAAACTGCACCGAGCGGGGTTTGTCGCGCCTGTAGTCGATCAGGAAACCATCGTACATAGCCCTGGCGGTTATGTGCTTGATTCTTTGCCCGGTCTGTATCGCGACGTCATCGTGCTCGACTTCAAGAGCCTGTATCCCAGTATCATTCGAACATTTCATGTCGACCCGCTTGCCATGATTAAGGCAGGTGGAGATCGCATCCCCGGGTTTCTTGAGGCGAGCTTTTCGAAGAACCATCACATTCTTCCGGGCATTATTAAAGAGCTGTGGCAGGCTCGTGACGAGGCAAAAAAGGACAGTGATGCCGCAGGTTCCCAGGCGATTAAGATCATCATGAACTCGTTCTATGGCGTTTTAGGTACACCGGGTTGTCGGTTCTTTGATTCAAGGTTAGCGAGTTCTATTACTATGCGCGGACACGAAATCCTCCAGAAAACGAGGGATTTGATTGAGGACCAGGGTTACCCGGTTATCTATGGCGATACTGATTCAGTATTCGTTTTACTGGATCAGGTCGAAGGTGAGGTGAAAGCCGCAGGCTCGCGGCTTGCAGATTATCTCAACGATTGGTGGGCCAGCGAACTCAAGAACCGGTATGACATTCCCTGTTATCTGGAGGTCGAGTTCGAGACTCATTTTGAAAAGTTTTTTATGCCAACGATCAGGGGTTCCGAAAAAGGAAGCAAGAAACGGTATGCGGGTATGGTGAGGGACAGCGGTGGAAAATCACAGCTTATCTTTAAGGGACTTGAAAGTGTTCGAAGTGATTGGTCACCGCTGGCGCGGGAGTTTCAAATAGAGTTATATCGTCGAGTATTTACGGACGAGCCCCATTTGACTTACATCATGGAGACGGCTGAACGACTCTTGAAAGGTGAGTTGGACGAGAAGCTCTCACTTCGAAGGAGGCTTCGGCGAAAGCTCAACGATTACACAAAGAACGTTCCGCCGCATGTCAGGGCCGCGAGGCTTGCAGATACCGAGCGGCTCAAGCGGGGCTTAAAGCCGACCTATGAGCATGGTGGGTGGATTGAATACCAGATGACTCTGAATGGTCCTGAACCTTTGCCCTATGTTAATTCAGCGATCGACTATCATTTCTATATGGACCGACAACTGGCGCCGATCGCTGACGCGATTCTTGGTCTTCAGGGAAACTCACTGGCACTACTCATGGACAAGCAGATAGGTCTATTTGATTAGGCTGTCGACCTCTTCCTGAGTAAGTCGTGCGCCGAAGCATGAAACCAGTTTTGAGGCAAATTTGTTCGCGAGTTCGTTAGCTTCACTAAACCCAAGGCCTCGACAGAGGCAATGCAGAAACGTGCCGGCAAAAATATCACCTGCGCCGGTTGTATCCACAGCCTTCGCGGGAACACCGGTTGCGGTCGTAAGATCCTGGCCATCAAATGCCACCGAGCCGGTCTTGCCACAGGTGATGACAAAGGTTTTGCATATTTTTTTCAACGCTGCGACACAGTCTTCGACAGATTCTGCACCGGTTAATAATCGGGCTTCGTCGTGATTGCAAAACAGGAGATCAACGCCGTGGCTTAACAGTTGATCGTAGTTTGCCCTGAAGTTCTCGATCATCGCCGGGTCCGAAAGGGTGAGGGAAATCAGGACATCTGAGGTGCGAGCTATCTCCTGGGCCTCAAGTGCCGCCTGGAATCCTGTTGTGGAACTGACCAGGTAACCTTCGATGTACAGGTAAGATGAATTTTTAAGAGCATCCCGGTTCAGTTCATGGGGGGACAGGAAGTTCGTAATGCCGAGGCAGGTGGTCATTGTTCGTTCTGCGTCCGGGGTGACAATGGAGATGCACTGACCAGTGGCGCCCTGCTCACGGTCATCGCTCAGGTTGGTATCAACCCCTGCATCGCTGAGATCTTTGACAAAAAAGTCCCCAGCGGAATCGGCAGCGACTTTGCAGCTATAGAAAGCTGGGCTGCCAAGCTGGGAAACGATGACCATGGTGTTTGCAGCTGATCCGCCGCCAGCCTGTTTGACGGCAAGATGCTCATAATCATGTTCGAGGAGTCGAATTAATCTTTTCCTGTCGTCTTCTTCTATCAGAGTCATGATGCCCTTGGTGAGTTTCGCATGATCAAGAAAGGCGTAGTCCACCTTATACTCTGTGTCGACCAGAGCATTTCCAATTCCATAGATATCGTACTGTTTCATGTATTTAGTTCCTTGAATGCATTTTGCGCGGCGTCCAGTGTGTCTTTGATTTCCTTGTCTCCGTGCGTTGCTGAAACAAATCCGGACTCAAATGGGGAAGGCGCAAGGTTAACACCCTGGCGCAACATCGCGTGGAAAAAGAGATTAAACATTTTGCTGTCAGCGTTCATGACCTGGGAAAAACTTGTCACAGGCGTCGCGTTAGTGAAGAAGAAACCAAACATGCTGCCGACCCGATTGGTCGTAAAAGGGATGCCGGCTGCATCGGCAAGCAACTGAAGACCGTCGATGAGTTTGCCGGATTGCTGCTCCAGGCTCTCATAGAATCCAGGTTCGTCAATGAGTTCCAGTGTTGTTAAACCTGCCTGCATCGCGATCGGATTGCCGGACAGGGTTCCGGCCTGGTAAACGCCGCCAAGAGGCGCAACGACTTCCATTACTTCACGCTTGCCGCCGAATGCCCCTACGGGCATACCCCCGCCGATGATCTTTCCGAGCGTAGTGAGATCTGGGTCGATGTTGTAAACAGATTGCGCGCCGCCCTTTGCAACCCGGAAGCCCGTCATGACTTCATCAAAAATAAGTAGCGAGCCGTGACTGTCGCATGCGTCTCGAAGACCCTGGAGGAAACCTGATACCGGCGGCACACAACCCATGTTTCCAGCGATAGGCTCGACAATTATGGCGGCGATTTCGTTTCCTTTCTCCCTGAAGACCTTTTCGATCTGTTCAAGGTTATTGAATTCGAGCGTGAGAGTGTGACGTGCAAAACTTTCCGGAACGCCGAGTGAGTCTGGCTCGCCCAGAGTCAGCGCCCCTGATCCGGCTTTAACCAGTAAGGCATCTGAATGACCGTGGTAGCAGCCTTCGAATTTGATGATGGTGTCTCTGCCGGTATATCCGCGGGCAACCCTGATGGCTGACATGGTTGCCTCGGTGCCCGAATTCACCATTCGAACCAGCTCCATGGAAGGGACTAGCGAAATGAGCTTCCTGGCCACCTCGGTTTCTATTTCAGTGGGCGCGCCAAAGCTGAGCCCATGGCTCATTGCTTCCTGAACTGATTTGACGACCTGCGGGTGGGCATGCCCAACGATCATCGGCCCCCAGGAGGCTATGTAGTCAATGTATTTTTTGCCGTCTTCGTCAGTAAGGTATGCGCCGCTGCCACTTTTGAAAAAGACGGGTTGCCCGCCCACCCGAGCAAAAGCCCGAACGGGAGAATTGACCCCGCCGGGAATGTATTTTTTGGCGTCCTCAAAGAAACGCTGCGATCTTGTCATGACTTGCTCCAGGGTTCTGCCGCGGGCATTCAAGCATTACTTATGAGTTGATTCAAATGAAATACCGAAGCTATCTTACGATTGATAGAAGCTTTCTATGTCTTCTCGGGTCAAGATGCCGACTGGAGAATCCAGCAGTGGAGCGCTGATGCGGTTGACAAAGAGTGCCTGCACGCCGGATTGATTAAGTGAATCCAGCGCTTCACTTAACGTTGCCTGGAGGAAAATGCCTGTGACATCCTTTCGGGTCGCCGGAATGGCTGTCAGGTCAATCTGTTCCCCGGATTCGGAGGAAAGATACTGGGCGAGGTCTTCAGTCCTTAAGATAAAAGCCGGTCTTTCTTCTCCATTGACCAGCAGCCAGTAAGGTTTCTGTACAACCAGCAAGCGGGCAGCTTCCAGTTCAATCACAGGCGCTACCCGTTTGAAGCTTCTGGTCATAATGCTCGCAACCGATGCTCTGTTTAGCGTCATCGATAGTGGGTTCTGTCGAAACTCAAGTCCGAGTATCTCCATTTGAAGGACGAACAGTGAGCGAACCCCGAAGACCTGGCTGGCAGTCATGTTTGCGATAATGATGACAAGCATGGCAGGCAGGATAATGCCTGGACTATTAGTGAGTTCGAGAACTGCCATCAATGCCGCCAGCGGCGCTTGAAGCACTGCTCCCATCATGGCGCCCATACCGAGCATTACATACAGTGTATCCTCAGACAGGCCGGCATCAATGAATCGGGCAAAAAAGGCGAACATACCCCCCGCCATCGCACCAATAAACAGTGTTGGACCAATAAACCCTACGGGCACTCCAAGGGCAATAATTGCAGAGGAAAGTACAAGCTTCAGAGTGAACGCGGTCAGCAGTAATGCCAGTGAGAGTTCTCCTATAAGCGCCAGGTTGACCGTGTCGTAACCGATACCCAGGACCTCGGGAAGGATCAGTGCAGCGCTCCCGGTAAGTAACCCGGCGATCATAATACGTTGCCACATGGGATCCGGTGATATCTTGTAGAACAGGAGCATGCATCGAACATAAGCGGCGGCGATGACACCGATAAACGCCCCTTCCATTACCAGCATAGGGATATCTATGAAGGAAGACATTGCTACCGGCGGTACATTAAATGCAGTCAGCGACCCGAACACAATCTGCGTCATCACTGCGGCGACAACCGAAGCCAGGATCACCGGTATGAAGCCAGCGATTGTGTATTCCATGACGATGACCTCCATTGAAAATATGACCCCGGCTACCGGTGTATTAAAAGAGGCAGAAATTGCGGCAGCGGCCCCACACCCCACTAGCACCCTTACACTGTTGTTAGGCAGCTGAAGGTATTGCCCAATCAGGCTGCTGCCTGCTGCACCCAGATGAATGGCGGGACCTTCCCGGCCTCCAGGCTGTCCCGAAGCCAGAGCGACAACGCCGGTGATGAATTGGGCTACCGCATTCCTGAGTGGCATGTGGCCCTGGTGCCTGGCAAGTCGTTCAATGACGTGAACGACCCCGACACGCCGATTTGTTTTAGATAGCACGGTAAAAATTAGCACCAGGAGTATTGCTCCGGCAACCGGCAGCGAAAAGGCTGCTACTGGATCCAGGGTTTCAAAGCTTTCCGGGCCGTCTTCAAGCAATTGGCCCAGCGGCCACTCAATAGCGAGGCGAAAGGAGATAATAACCAGGCCTGTCAGAAACCCTGAAGCGATGCCCAGAATGGCGAATTGAGGTGCTGAATCGATGGAGGCGAGCCGTCGACGGAACGTCCTGATGGAAAGTTTGAACAGTTTCATAACCAGTCTACAAATCGGCGTTTCATAAAAGTGAGCAAAAACAGATGGTTGAAGTACAGCATACGTGAACTGAAAAGTATTGATGAAACACAATCAGGGCTGAACTTTAACGAATTGTGCTAAGCTACACGGCCCATTTTGTCACTTACCTCGCGGCAGCTATG
>DTZW01000261.1 GCA_012961165.1 Gammaproteobacteria bacterium
TTCGATGAAAAACGTCATGCCAGGAACGTAGATTCCGGTCGTGATCTCATCCAACCCGTAGCGGGTGGTCACATCACTTTCGACGTAGCCGATGCCATAGCTGAGCCGACGGGAAGCTAGATCCTGTCGAAGTGAAATATCAACATCCCATACAGCTTCACCTGAAAGCTGTCGGTCTTCACCCGTCACCGGATCCTCTACGCTAGAGTCCTGCCAGTTGTAGGAGATATCCAATCGACCATTTTTTATCCCCACAGCGTCCAATGCAGTGGTTAACGCAGCCTCAAACCCCCAGCGCTCACCATTACCAATGTTACCCGGTGCCTCGTAGGTATCACCTAAAGGAACCAGGTCTTCAACATCATCTATCGCATGATAGAAAGGCATGAACTCAATCACACCTATTTCACCAAAGCGGCGCTCGAAACCGAATTCAAGAACCCAGGATTGTTCTGGCTTTAAGTTTGGATTGCCCAGATTCAGATCATCGTCTTCCAAATTTGCGGAACTGACAAACTCAAAGAAATCCAACTGCCCCACTTCCCGTTGGAGTCGAAAACGCCACTGCGTGAATTCAGAAGGAGAGTAAGTTGCCGTGACGAAGGGTTTTGGATAAGTAAATTTCCTCGAAAGATCGGTATCACCTGTTTGTTTTATTTTTGAATACTCAAAGGCAAGTCCTGTATCCAGGGTGAGTTTTTTTGACACCGTCCAACTGTCTGAAATGAAAACCTCCGCCCGGAACTCCTCCACCCTTGCGTTCCCCCCGGGCAGAGGAATGAGTGCAGGACCAGTACCGTCGTCATAGATGAAGGTGGATTGACTGTCCAGGAAGTTTTCAGTCACTTCCAAACCGTACTGGAGGTTGTGTGATTGCCAACCACTCCATTTAACTTCGAATCGTACGATGCTCTCGCCTTCTTCTGACTCGTATGAAAAGTCGCTCAAGCTATCAGTACCCGCATCAGGCAGCGCTGTCAGGGTTGAACCAAAATCCGCTTCTTTCCTGTTCAATAGGCCAATCACCTTCATCCTCAAGGTGTCGCTGAATTTTCTTTCGTAGTCTCCACCCAGCTCAACTTCCAATGAATCATTAAGTGTTCTTTGCTTTTCGAGGTCAGCCCGTGACTGTCCTTCTGGATAGCGCGCTGAGTCCTCGCCCTGCTCGTAATTGTTGTCGGTCACCTGGGTATTGAAGCGAAAACTATCGCGACTACCAATTTGGCGTTCCATGTCAGCACTGAAGGTCCATTTATCGGGTATCTCGTAGAGATCTTCGTCTCGATATTCATCCGGCCCAATCAAGCTGTTAAGTATTTCCGGTCCGCCAAACTCGAAGCGGTATTTTTCTCGCTCTATTCCAATACTGTAGTTAGTGTTGTTTCTACTGCCGACATACGTGGCGTTGCCATTGGGCGTGATGTTGCCCTCTTCAATACTCAAAGATGCCTGCCAGGGAATCGACCCCTTCCCCTGTTGCATATCCATAGTGAGATTCACAACCACACTCGCCTTTGAACTTTCGAGGCTACCCGTCGCACCGCGAATCAAGTCCACCTTGATGACAGATTCAGCTGGATAGCGGGCGAGTATCTTTTCGATTGGCGTTGATTTGGTGCTGGGTCGTTTGCCATTGATCAAGACATCGCTAAGATTGTTACCAAACCCCCTGACTTTTTCTTCCCCACCAGAACCAGATGGACCCTGGCGCTTTAACTTAAAACCGGGCACGCGGTCAACGATATCCAGCGCGGTGACAGGATTGTAAGGCGCAAAGAACGACGGTTCATAGGTAATCGTGTCTGATTCCGAAGCCGCAAGGTCTACACTGATGCACACCAGTCCAAGCAGAATGAGTGACATCGATTGATAGGATAACTTGGATAACATAGCGCTATAGCCCAGATGGTTTTTATGGCTTTGGAACAGCGGGGTTATGCAGACAGATGAAATTAACTTCCGGCCCTGGGGAACACCTACATCTGCCAGACCGGTTGATCGCACCTGGTTGTTCACCGCCGAGCACACACATCATATGGAAAATCACGCTACTCGGAACGCACGTAGAAATCCGCTTTATCCAGGTTCTCCCAGTCGACTTCGATGCCGAGACCAGGCCTATTGGGTGCAAAGACTCGGCCCTGTTTCAGCAGAATGACATTTTTCATTCCAAACTCAAATGCCTGCGTCGGCATCGGCGCTTCAAAGTAGCTGGTGTGCTCATTCGCCAGCATCAGGTGAAGATTGGCGGCCTGACCCAATGAGTGCCCCCAGCTTTGGATTTCGATCGGCAAACCGGCTTCATTGGTAATGATCATGAGTTCAAGCGCCGTTGAAACACCGCCAATCACGGTGACGTCAAACCTGCCTGCATCCCAACTGTGTTGTTCGATCCCTTGCCTGATGAAATCGGCTGAATAGATATTATATCCCGCAGGCAGGATCGATTGTCCCAGCTTTCTCCTAAGCACACTGTACTGTTCAAGTAGCGTGTCATCCATGGGTGCTTCCAGCCAGACAAATTTTCCCTCATCCATTTTTCGACCAAGTGCCAGTGCGTCGTCAAGGAGAAAGGCTCCTTCAAGATCAATCATGAAACGAAAATCAGAGTCCGCAAAAGTCTGCTGGACCAGTTCTACCATCGTGGAATCTTTTTCAATATCTCCCCAGACATGAAACTTGAACGCTTTGTAACCCAGTTTCGCGTACTCGTTGACCGCATCGATGTACTCAGGAAGAGACTCATAGAAAGGTAGACTGGCGTATGGTTCCATCGATTCTCGTTTGGCGCCAAGCAACTCGTAGAGCGGTCGACCGGCTTTGCGGGCTGCCAGGTCCCATAAAACGATATCTATACTCGAGCGTACCTCATCACCTAAGTCAGGTTTTGATTGCGCCAGCAGGCTCCCAACTTCGACGGGGTCCAGCGTCTGGAGAGCAAGTAGGTCTTCGATGACATCCTGCAATTCCATCAGGTGCCGGTCGCTAAACTCTTTTTCGTAATACGTATCCACCCCGGAGACAGCCTCGAATCCGTCCGCTGTCCTGATCCGCAGGATATTGTTGACCTGTGTTTCGGCACCATATGCACCAGAGTAACGAGCTGTGGTACTCGTCGTAGCAACGGCATGTATCTCAACATGGACGATTCGGGAGTCCGGGTGAAACTGGAAGTGGCGCTCATACTCGGTCGCGCTCTTACCTGAAAACGCTGTCAACAACTCGATCGCAGTTTTGAACCTCTTCCCTTCAACGGGTGACGATTCGACAGAGCTGGTGAAGACACACATTATGATTAAGACCTTTCTTATGTAAGAGTTAGTGCTCATCTGACCCTTCTTAGTTTAAGGCTTCTGCTACTTCACGCGCCACTCGGACACCAGACCAATATGCACCGTGGCAGGTACCATTGGCTCGCGCAGTTGCCTCTCCGGCAAAAAACAGCTTGTTGTCGATAGGAAGCGGCAAAAACTCACGCTGGTGATACTGGCCAGGCAAAGCGCTGGCATAAGAACCTAGCACCCAGGGATCCGTGACCCAGGCACTGGCAATGGAACGGGTAACAGATTGTCGTATCTCATTGCCAAATATGTTCGCAATGTGATCAACGGCAAATTCGTGTGCCGCCTGAGGACCCTGCTTCTCCATCCAGATGCTGAATCGCCCGCCAATAAAAACCGTAACAACGTTTGTAGACATGAGATTCACGTCGATATAGGCACCATGAGCGTCATCCGACCAGCTCTGATAGTAACCGCCTCCATCTGGGCCAAAAACATCTTTATCAAAATGCACCCCGATCTTGTTTTCGGCACCCAGAGGTAAGCCCAGGACTGCCTCCATTTTCCAGTCAGGCAATCGTGGTTTGAAGTCAATATCCTGGGCTGCCAGGACTCCAGTGGAAACAGTGCTGATGACACATCGAGCTTTGAGTGCACCTTTGGCCGTATTGACAACCACAGCATCCCTGGACCAATCCACACTCTCGACTTTTGTATTGAGTGATACCGCCACGTCATTGCCCCATTGCGCAACTAGATTTCCATAACCGTTCAAAGCATTGAAATCCACAGTTTCTTCAATGCCATAGAAAAAGTCAGCCGCCGATGCTGCATCAAGGTCTTTGGGTGCAGTTACTGCCATCATATCGATATAGGGTGTCGCGTACGGATTGTCGAGATCAATGAGATCGCTGATCGCGCAGTCTTCACCGCGTCTGACAGAGAGTTTAATCGCTTCTTCGCAGCTTGCGTAAAAATCCGCACGCGCTTTCATCTCGTCAGAATCCAAAGCCCTGCCATTACGGATGAATTGAGCACCGTAGCTGTAGCGCTCGACAACGACCTGATGATTCTTGGCAAAATCCAGAAACGGATTACTTTCATCGATATGATTTTCCACATCGGGCCCCGAGACCAGATAAGCACAACCCAAATCAAACCAGACGCCAGGCGTGATTTCCTCACTGTAAGCGCGGCCGCCGATACGATGGGAGGCCTCTACCACAACGCAAGAACGATTAAGCATCGATAGTTCTTTTGCGGCTGATAACCCGGCCACACCTGCTCCGATTATGACGACGTCAGTTTCTGTTGGCATCCCGGTTCCAGGACCAATGAAAAGATGATGTGAGACAGTGTACCAAATGCGTGGTGCATGACCTCCTCGGCCACCATTTTTACTTGCCACGGCGAAACCTGGTTAAACATCGCCTTCATGCTTTTCCTGATGAACCCAATGGTGCTGAACGAAATAAAAGCAAAACCCGCAAGCGAGATGGCGAGTGAAGCGATTGCGCTTAAGTTTGCCGCGGGTAAGGAGATACCGTTAAATTACCTAAAGGAAGGTAACAAGGTATTTGTTGGCGCAGACGGACCCTGGTGGCGTGAATTTAAGGATGGCCCAACGCGAGTATCACTTGTTATCAAAAGCAAAAGTTACGACGGTTTGGCAGTCGTGATTCTATTTGCCAGAAATACTTCTGCGCTGAGGTGGTCAGTTGCCCTTGCACGTCAGATAGTATTCCCTTGGTCACGACACCCTCAAAACCTTCCGGCGCAACAACATAGGGCTGGTGGGAACAACACAGCGGCTGCTCGAAGCATTGGTAAAGTTTCGGCAGGGTTCTCGCATGATCTTTTCCGGTGATATTCACGCGCTGGGTGCTGTAAATATAAGAAACAGTGGCGAATTAGCTTTTGAAAAACCGGTTAAGTCATTTCTTGTGGGGCCAGTCAGCACTTCTGATGCCACCTGGCCGTCAGCCGCAAGAGGCATACCTGCCGGTGAGCCAGGGTGGTTAACATCTGATGAGCTGATCGCCACGCGAGAAGTCAATGGTTTTACGAAATTTGAGTTTGAAGGATTGGTAGCCCGTGCGCGATTATTTTATTGTGGCGGTTATGATCGAAGTAAGGGTGAGGATGGCCGGGTTCAACAAGTGGATGAAATCACTATTTAAAAATTTGTACCGCACTAGCATAATCGATGATAGTCGATGGAATATCTTCAAGGAAGCTGATGATAACTAAACGCCGATTTGTTCAAGGTAGCGTTCTCGCAGCGCTGCTGCCCCTACAATTTAGGATACACGCGGCGGAAAGTAATATGCAGAAGAGAATTGCTGAGATTATTAGCGAGTATGCCAGTCAGGGTATTCATCGCACGGGTACCGAGGTAGATCACCTTAGCGCTGATTGGCTGAAAGCAAGAATAACAGCCTTAGGAGTTCAAGCCAGCGAGACATCGTTCCCATTTCAGCGTGTTAAACCAATAAAAGCATCGATATCGTTGCCTGGATTGAGTGTATCAGGCATTCCGCTATATGACTGCCGCTACACTGATGAACAGGGAATCTCGGGGACGCTGGGTGAAGTGGGCAGTAATGCCGAGATTGGTGTTGCAATGGCATTACCGTTTGCTGCGTCTGAAAGTAGTCAACGTATTCATTCATCGCGCTTGGCAGGCCAACACAAAGCGATTGTGATTGTTACTGATGAACGTCTGCCATCCAATGGCGTGGCGCTACTCAACGCAGAACATTTCATTGAACCTTTCGGCCCACCTGTCTTGCAGATTGCGAATAAACATTGGCCCGAAATTAAATCTGCCGCTGCATCTTCAGCAGTTGCACAAGTTATCGTTCAAAGTAATTACGTCGATGCAACAGCCAGAAATATCGGTGCAAGGATAAAAGGGCAGAATGCTGAGCTTGCTCCTCTTGTTATCATGACGCCAAGAAGCGGTTGGTGGGGTTCCGCCTCTGAACGAGGTGGTGGAATTGCCTGTTTCCTTGAAATGATGCGTGGCATACAAGAGAGTCGACCACAGCGTGATGTCATTTTCACTGCTAATACAGGGCATGAGCTCGGTCATACAGGGTTGAACCAATACCTACATGATAATTCAGCTCTAATAAAAGAAGCTTTTCTTTGGGTTCATCTCGGTGCAAATTTCGCTGCCCGGCATGGTGCGGAAGTTAGGCTTCAGTATTCCGACGAGTTGGCAGTGGCGAGCCTTGTGCCATGGCTGGAGGAATATTCAGTTTCGCCCGGTGCACAGATAATGGGTGGAGAGCGACCGCTTGGGGAAGCACGTAATATCTTTGATGGGGGCGGTCGTTACATATCAATCCTGGGGCGCAATGGATTATTTCACCATCCTGCAGATGTCTGGCCCAACGCGGTGGATCTTGAGGCGACAACAAGGTGGGTGAATGCATTTGTTCAATTGGGCATAAAACTCGCGGGTTAGAATAAGTGATGGACGATTCTACGACGATCCGTCCGAGTGAAAACGCTCGAGAGCATAAAAGGCGTTCTGGAGCATTGAGACTCGGGTCATGGGGCCAACACCACCGGGTACGGGCGTAATCCAGGCTGCCCTTTCACGCGCCGCTTCAAACTCAACATCACCATGCAACTTACCGTTCTCATCACGAGTGATTCCAACGTCGATGACGATCGCACCCGGTTTGATCCATTCGCCCTTGATCAAGCCGGGAATGCCGACGGCCGAAACAACGATATCCGCGTAGGCAACATGATCACGCGTGTTGGAAGTAAACTTGTGAGTTGCGGCAACGCTGCAACCCGCAAGTAGGAGCTCCAGCGCCATTGGGCGCCCAACATGATTGGATACGCCGATCACTGTCGCATCCTTTCCGACCAGAGATACCCCAGTGTGTTTAAGTAGTTGCATGACACCCATTGGTGTGCAGGGTCGCAGCCCCGGGTGGCGCAGTACCAGGCGACCTACATTATAAGGATGGAAACCGTCCACATCTTTGTTAGGGTCGATGGCATCCATAATCGCCAAAGGGTCAATATGATCAGGCAGAGGCAGCTGGACAAGAATGCCATCAATTTGCGTATCCCTGTTCAGCTCATCGATGATTTCCAGGAGGCCTGCCTGTGAAATATCCGGGCTCAGGTGTCTTGCATCGGAGTGATAATTCACCTCCCGGCAGTCTCTTTTTTTCGCGTTGACATAAATGCTCGAAGCAGAATCGTCACCGACCAGGATCACAGCCAGGCCGGGTGCTCTTCGGCCGGATGCAGTCAGTGCATCCACCTTGGCACGGAGGTCATTACGAATTGATGCAGCAAGGGCTTTGCCATCGAGAATCTTGGCGCTCATTGAGTTTTCCTGGGCAGATGGTGGTTCACAATTGATAGCAGCTGAGCTCGGCTCGTTAAAACAATCCTTCAATCTGCTTGTTTTCGTTAACACTGATTTTTTCGGACGCCGGACTGCGTGGTAAACCCGGCATGGTCATGATGTCACCGCAAATGACCACAAGAAATTCGGCACCAGTCGCGAGCCTTATCTCTCGAATCGGCACCTCGTGGTTGGTCGGAGCACCGAGCAATAGTGGATCTGTAGAAAAACTGTACTGTGTCTTCGCCATGCAAACCGGATAGTGGCCGTAGCCGTCTCTCTCTAGCTTGGCAAACTGGGAACGTACTTTCTTGTCGGCGATGATGTCTTCGGCACCATAGATCGTGCGAGCGATGTGTCGCGCTTTGTCCCACAACCTCATCTCGCTGTCATAGAGTGTTCGGAACTGCGACTGTTGGTGTTCGAGCATATCGAGCACCTGCTCAGCCAGCGCCTTCGCACCACTGCTGCCATGTTGCCAATGAGATGCAATGATGCACTTGACGTTGAAGCCTGCGCAGAAGTCAACGATGACCTGGTGTTCAGCGGCAGTATCGTTCTTGAATTCGTTAATAACAACCGTGAGGGGTACGCCGAACTGGCCGATGTTACGAATATGCTGGCCTAGGTTTTCACACCCCGTGAGGAGTGCCTCGATGTTTTCATTCGCGAGTTCCGACTTGGCAAGGCCGCCGTGCATCTTGAGTGCCCGGGCAGTCGCCACGAGCACCACGGCATCAGGCTGAAGACCCGACTTTTGACATTTGATGTCAAAGAATTTTTCTGCGCCCAGATCTGCACCAAATCCTGCCTCGGTGACGACATAGTCAGCGAGCTTCAAAGCTGTTTTGGTCGCTATGACAGAATTGCAGCCATGAGCAATATTGGCAAATGGTCCACCGTGCATTAGCGCCGGGTTGTTTTCGAGCGTTTGAACCAGGTTAGGCTGGAAGGCATCCCTGAGTAACGCAGTCACTGCCCCTTCAGCCTTCAGATCACATACAGTGACAGGAGCACGCTTACGCGTGTAGCCCACCGTAATGTTTCCAATTCGGCGCTGCAGATCGTTAAGGTCCGTCGCCAGGCAGAAGATAGCCATGATCTCAGAGGCAACCGTAATGTCAAAACCCGACTCACGGGGGATACCATTGCCGGGCCCGCCCAGGCCGCTGGTAATCTCCCGCAGCGATCGATCATTCATGTCAACCACACGACGCCATGTGATCCGTCGCGGATCAAGATTCAGTTCGTTGTCCCAGTGAATGTGATTGTCCAGCACTGCTGCCAACAGGTTATGAGCCGCGCCGATGGCATGAAAATCGCCCGTAAAGTGCAGGTTGATATCTGACATGGGGATAACCTGGGAAAAACCGCCACCGGCCGCGCCCCCCTTCATCCCGAAGCAAGGCCCAAGACTGGGTTCACGAAGGCAAATAATGGTGTCTTTGTCCAAAGCGTTCAGCCCGTCACCTAATCCAATGGTGGTTGTGGTTTTCCCTTCACCGGCAGGTGTTGGTGAAACCGCAGTGACGAGAATTAGCTTGCCGTTAGGTTTGTCCTGGAGGGTGTCAAGAAACTGATAACTGATCTTGGCTTTGTCGTGCCCATAGGGAATGAGCGCATCAGGTGGAATCTCGAGTTTCGCGGCGATCGATGTAATCGGCAAGACATCAGCCCTATTGGCGATCTCCAGGTCGGGCAACATCGCCTCGCCTTTTTGCTGTTTGGTTGCGGACATACTCTCTTCCTCGGCTACCGGGTTTTAGATCTGCTATGGCTTCTTACAGCAAGCGGTGAGACAGGTCACCTTCGCGTGAAGGCTATGATTGCTGAACCACCGGCAGAGCAGCACGGGATCATAGTGTGATGGAAAAGAGTGCCGTTAAAACGGCTACTTCAGCAGCTGGTTCTTGATGACGACCCCGTTACTCATGACAAAGCTGACCCGTTCCAGCGCGCTAATGTTGGCAAGCGGATCTTCAGTCACAGCGATAATGTCGGCATAAGCGCCAACCTGCAGCGAGCCAATTTGACCTTCCTGGTAGAGCATTTCGGCGGGAACGCTGGTCGCTGCTTTAATAGCCTCCATGGCTGTCATACCGGCTTCCATTAATGTCTGCAGCTCGCGCGCATTGAGGCTAGCGTTATAGTTGTAGCCGCCCAGGTCCAGGCCAACCGCAATCTTGACACCGGCCCGGTGGGCCTTGCCCACCAGGTCGATGAAGATATGACGATAGTTTTCACTATAGTCATTGAAGGCATCTTGCTGCCGCAGGGTGCCATTGCGTGGGTCCATGTAGTAGTCCCCCACATAGATAGTGGGCACGTAATAGGTGCCGTGTTTGCGCATCAACTTGATGCCCTCTGCGTCCAGGTAACTGCCATGCTCAATTGAACGAGCTCCCATGCGCACGGCCATTTTGATACCTTCCGTGGCGTGGGCGTGAGCCATCACCGGCATGCCCTGACGGTTGGCCTCGTCCACTACGGCTTGCATCTCTTCCTCAGAAAACTGGACCGAGCGCGGGTCGTCACCAACGGACATAAAAGCGCCGGTTACTAACACCTTTACCCAGTCTGAGCCGTATTTGGCCTCGGCTCTTATCGCCTTACGAATTTCCTCAGGGCCATCGACAACCAGTCCGTCGGCATGCAGACCTTGTTCAGGCGAGAAATAATTAAGATCACCACCACCGCCGGTAATGGAAAGATAGTGTGCCGCACCAAATAGCCTGGGCACGTGAATCACCCCCTCGCGGCGTAATCGTTCCAGGTCCTGATTCGCATAGAACACATCGGCGTCGCCCGCTATTCGAAGAGTTGTCCAGCCAGCCTGTAGTTGATTCTGCATTCCCCGGTAGCCTTTCAACGCCTTGTAGGCGGATGAATTCTGAAGGTGAAAGGTCTGGTAGTCATTCTCGGCCATCAGGGGATGGGCGTGGCTGTCGATCAGGCCCGGCAAAAGTGTTGCCCCACCCAGATCGATGACAGTGGCTCCATCCGGAATTCCCGCGCGATTGGTGATCGCCGTAATACGCTCACCCTGCACAAGGATTACAGAATCTTCCAGTGGCTGCTTAGCGAGCCCATCGATTATGCGGCCCCCGGCCAACGCGGTAATATCCCCGGCAGCGATGACATTCCAGCTTGCCAACCAAAGGATTAAAAAGCCCAACAGCACGCGCATGGAAATCTCCGGATCTAGTGATGATCATAAGAGTAACCCGCTAACAGCTCATTTGGTACTGGTCAGCACGCGGACGCTGCGCCACACTGGGACCTTCGAGAAAGTGAGAGAACAATAATAATGACCAATATTCGACACTCGCTCGTGATGACCATCCTCTGCCTGTCCGGTGGCGTCATTTTCTTCCTACCGTTCCTGCGCGAGGTGTATTACATCCCCATGCAGGAGGCATTCGGCTACAACAACACCCAGCTTGGAATCCAGATGAGTGTGTTCGGTGCTGCATCACTACTCAGTTATTTCCCTGGTGGTTGGATCGCAGATCGCTATTCTGCTCGCAAACTCATTACCGGCGCCACCATTGCAGTTGGCCTGGGCGGGTTCTACTTTTCCACTTCCCCCAGTTACGGAATGGGTATCCTGCTGCACGCTTATTGGGGTGCAGCGATCTCTTTGACGTTCTGGGGAGCAATGATCAAGGCAACCCGCAACTGGGCACCGGCGGATGAGCAGGGTCGGGCTTTCGGCATCCTCGAGGGCGGGCGTGGACTCAGCGAGGTGATTTTCTCAACAGCATTTCTGGCAGTGTTCGCCTGGTTGGGGAGTGAAGCTGATGGATTGATGCGGGTCATTCAGCTGTTTGCTGTCACCAATATTCTGCTTGGCATTGCTGCCTGGTTTATCCTTCAGGACGATGAGCATTCCGCGCAGGATGTCGTTAAAAAAGTGGCGATGGCCGAAGTAAAGACGGTTCTGAAAATGCCCGCGGTGTGGTTGATTTCGCTGATCGTGATGACCGCCTACAGCGCTTACTGGGGTACCTACTATTTTACCCCTTATGCCACAGACGCCTTTGGCCTGAGCGTGGTAATAGGCGGCGCCATTGGCGCCGGCAAGGGCTGGCTTAAACCGCTGGCGGCTATCGGTGCCGGATTTCTGGCTGACAAGATCGGTGTCGCCACAAGTGTGTTCGGGTTTTTCCTTATTCTTGTTTTTGGTTTTACTGTATTCAGCTTTCTGCCCGGGGGTGAGGCATTCCTGATCCCCATGCTGATAAATGCGGTAGTCGTCTCCCTGGCGGTTTTTGCACTCAGAGGCATTTACTTTGCCTTACTGGAAGATGGCGGTGTACCAACCGCGGTCACCGGAATCGCGGCCGGTGTTGTCTCCGCCATAGGATTTACGCCCGACGTGTTTATGCCTCTCATCGGCGGTGTATTATTGGATGCCTATCCGGGTGTTGCGGGTTATCAGATTTTGTATGGATTTATCGCAGTACTGTGCGCAGCTGGAGCGGTGGCCGCAAAGATTCTGATGAATCGAGCGGCAGAGCCGCAGCAAGCAGAACCATCCAAGGGCTAGATTACAGGAGGTAATACACAAGTGTCTATTGAGCAAACTCTTCCCAGCAACTGGTACCTGCGCGATGATATTTTCACCCTGGAACGCGAGCATATCTTTTTCCGCGACTGGGTTTGTGTTGCTCGAGAAGAGCAGCTGCCAGGCCCCGGCGATCACCTGGTACTGGATGTGTACGGGCAAAGCATTTTGCTGTTGCGAAATACCGAGGGCAAGTTACGTGGCTTTTACAATGTTTGCCGTCACCGTGGGGCTCAACTTTGCGCCTCTGAATCTGGGGAAGATACTCAGGAAGACCGTCACGATCGTCTGCCATTAAAAGGGGGTGTGGTGGGTGGTCGCAGCATACTCTGCCCCTACCATGCCTGGCGTTACGACCTGGACGGGCAGTTGCAGCGTGCTCCACATATGACGGAAGACATGGGCTTTGATGCGTCCGAAGTGCAGTTACACGCCGTTGGCTGTGAAAGCTGGGGCGGTTTTGTATTTGTACACCTCACACCCAACGAGGCCGGTCCCTTCGATGAGCACGTGGCAGTGGCAGCAAAGGGGTTTGAGCGTTACCCGATCGAAAACTTGAGGATTGGCAGGACCATTAGCTACCAGGTTCGGGCCAATTGGAAAATCATCTGCGAAAATTACAACGAGTGCTATCACTGTGGACCGGTGCATCCCGAACTGTGCAAGATAGTACCGGCGTTTCGCGATCGGGGAGGTGCGGACCTTGATTGGGAACGAGGGATTCCCCATCGAGAGGGTGCAGTGACATTCACCGAATCTGGCACGACTGACCGGCGCATGTTTCCGGGTCTCAACGAAGATGAGCAGCAGCGTCACAAAGGTGATTTGCTTTATCCCAATCTTTTTATCAGTGCCGCAAGCGATCACCTGGCAGTATTTGTGTTGCGTGCACAATCAGCGGATTTAACTCACATCGATTGCCATTTTCTATTTGAAACCTACGAAATGGAGCAGCCCGGATTCGATTGCGCCGACGCGGTAGATTTCTGGCATCTGGTTAATCGCCAGGATTGGGCAATTTGTGAACGGGTGCAGCAAGGGGTGACGGCGCGAATCCACGAGCATGGTATTTTCTCCCCAATGGAAGACTGGAACCTGGACATTCGGCGCTATGTCACCGATCGGATCGGGCAGTTTGTCGCCGACTAAGCCCGCTTAGATGACAGCCCCGGGTGGGTTTTCTGCCACGGGAATATCCCTCAGGTAGAGTTCGTCCCCAGCGCAGTCTAATTGCCGGGCATAGCTGTGTCCTGAGTAAATCGCGTGCACCAGCGCCCCTGCAGCAAGCGAATCGCCAATACGGTCGACCGACTTGATTCCGGTCTCCTTCCACTCGGGCTCACGCTCGCTGAGGGCATCGAACAAATCTGTGTTGGGCAGGCGCAGACCAACAATCACAACAGAACGGGCGCTGATATGAGTCAATGCCCCAGTGAAAATATTGGCAAGCTGAACCTGTTCGCCGTCGAAGCTGTCCAGCAACGCCTCGGTGTTTATTGCCACATTGTGTCGGTGCAGTGCCTGCTGCACAAAAGGCAGCTCGTTGGTCATGATCGTCCATGCCGAAGCGTGACCTGCGGGCGTGGCGTAGCTGGTTGTTATACCCTGGGCGGCGAGATGTTCTGCGATGACGCCGCCAAGATAATAGTTGTCGAAGTCATAAACCAGCACAGGTCCCTCGGGTATAGTACCGGCAGCGAGGTCGTCGGGTGTAAAAACGTTCGGCATGTTCAGCTCGCCCACAGGAATCTCCAGACTGGAGTAAAGTGCCCTGGTCCAGCGAGCACCTGTTGCAATCGCCACGCGCTGGTATTCAAGGGCAAACACTTCTTCCACTCCCAGTTCGCTATCGGTGTAGATGTCTACATTGCCCATTTGCCGGAGCGCATAAAGCCGATAATCCTGTACCCGGCTCCAACTGTTAAGACCGGGCAAGCGGGTTTCAAACAAAAGTCTGCCGCCCATTTCGCTGGCCTTGTCAGCAATCGCTACGCGATAGCCTCGTTTCGCGGCCACCAGTGCTGCCTCTAATCCTGCCGGTCCACCACCTACAATAAGAATTCGGTCATTGCTGCCAGGACTGTCAAACTTTTCTGGATGCCAGCCTTTACGCCATTCTTCTCCCGCAGTGGCATTCTGGGTGCAACGTACCGGCACGCCGTCATGCCAGCTGGAAATACAGATATTGCAGCCGATGCATTCGCGGATTTCATCTTCACGTCCCTCGCGGACTTTGTTCGGCAGGAAGGGGTCTGCAATACTGGGTCTGGCGCCACCTATCAGGTCCAGCACCCCGCGCTTAATCTGCGAGACCATGGTGTCCGGGGAAGTAAAGCGACCCACGCCGACCACAGGCCGGTCGGTCACTTGTTTAACAAAATCAATAACGGGCTCGTGTGCCCCTTCAGCGCGAAAACGGGAGGAGCCACAGTCGGTCGGGCTGGAGTCCATTTTCACGTCCCACAGATCCGGCAGGTCTGAAAGCAGGCTAACCACCTCATGGGCCTGTGATTCAAAATGGTCACTGGGCTTGGCCCGCAGTTCCTCCAGACTGATGCGCAGCGCTACACCACAGTCATCGCCCACGGCCTCTTTAGTGGCTTCCAACAATTCAGCAACGAAGCGCACCCTATTTTCAGTACTGCCGCCATATTCGTCGCTGCGATGGTTGTACTCTTCCAGCAAAAATTCGTAGCCCAGGTAACCCATACCAGCGTAGATATAGACTATATCGAAACCGGCGCTGCGGGCGCGCCGGGCAGCATCAACCTGCCAGCGGATAACATCCTTTATGTCTTTCTGATCCATGACACGTGGGCGTTGATTACCCATGAAACCCACATGCGTAGCCGCCCAGGGAATGCCGCTGGGTGAGTAAGGCGCCAGCCGCGAACTGCGATTCATTACCGCAGCCCCACCGTGCCAGAGTTCAATTGCCGCCAGTGAGCCGTGCTGGTGGATAGCATCGCAAGTCATGGCGTGGGAGAGAATGTCATTGTCATCCCATAACCTCGCGAAGGGTAAGGGGCTATCGTCAGAGGATGGGTGGGTGGATACCGCCCCAGTGGACACAACGCCCCAGCCACCTTCTGCCTTGGTTTCCCGAAACGCAGCCCTGACCCGGGGGTTGGCCTCGGTCATGCCGCTGGCGTGGGGCACCTGGTAGAAACGATTGGGCGCTGTGACCGGTCCAATCGTGACCGGTTCGAACAGGATCTGGTAGCGGGGGTTCATTGTTTGTCCTTTGTTGTTTTGTGACTAGCGATTTGCAAAAGAAGCCAAGGCAATAGAACAATGCAGCGATTTCTACTCGTCGGCAGGCTGGGTAGCGAGCACATTTGCAAAGCAGTTTAACGTTAACCGTCCAGTTGATACGTCTGTGGTGAGCAAGTCAGGCTCTTCTATATATGCACTATGTGGTATATCACCCGCATAAACGATGAGGCGATTGAAGCGTGCGGGGACGGCGTGCAACAACTCTGCGATTTCGTTGGACTGTGTTATGTAGCTGGCTGGCGCCCGAAACGTCTCGAACTTTTCCTGCAGGAACGGCAATACTTTGTCGGGTGTTTCCTGGGCGATTGCAGTCGCATCCAGGATAGCCTGTGTTTCCTTCCACCTGTAAAACCCGGTTCCACCGAGGGCAGGATTGTCAAATAGATACAGCAGCGCTGCGATATTCCTGCGACCCTTCACCAATTTTGGGTCCGTGTGACACAAGCGCTGCAGGCAAGTTAACTCGTCTGGCGATAATGAAGCCATAGCAAAATAGGTGGAAAATCTGACGGAACCTCTAAAAAACGACAGTGGTTTGTTGAGTTTTTTGCGAATAAAGCGGTAGATCTCATCCATCAATAGTGCCTCCGGAGGATAGATCACGCCTGGATAATCAGGTGCTGAGGAGAATTCGGAAGCTTTTTGGCTGGCATAGGCGACAGCCTTCTCGGGGTCAGCAAGGAAGTTGTCGACTACAACACAATCATTCCCTTCTGAAATCGGATTAATTTCAATGGTGAGGTTCGGGTTTACCTTAAGAGGAATTGTATCGAGCACAACAAGACTCTCCTGCAAGGTAGTTGTATTTTCTGAAATTCGCTTTCAATCTGTTTCTCCAATGGGTTCCACTGATGTTAGTGATTGTACGTCGCGGCAGAGATAATCGACAGTATGATTCAGAGCAGGTTATGCTTTGCATTATGGATATCAAGTTACCTAAAATTATTGTCACATCAGTAGTGCGCGGTACTCAGCAGGGTGAAAGCCATGGCGGCATATTTGCCGTTGATTTCGAAAGCCACACGGCAGATCAACTGGTGGATTGGAATACCGGGGACATCGACTTTGCTGGTAGAGGTGCTGACCGGGGGCTCCGTGGAATAGCTTTCGATGGAGATGACATCTATGTTGCTGCGTCTGATGAACTTTATCGGTACAACCGGGACTTTGAAATTCAGGATTCCTGGCGCAACCCCTACCTAAAACACTGCCATGAGATAGCGCTAAAAGACCGAAAGATTTTCCTTACGTCGACAGGCTTTGATAGTTTGCTGGTTTTTGACCTGAGTGAAGAAGCATTCAATTGGGGGTTTCACTTATTGAAGCATGATCAGTGGAGTGGTTTTGCTTTTAACCCTCAAACCCCAACAGGGCCAAGATCGAGCAACGATCACCACATTAATATGGTCCATGTCGATGATACCGGCATCTATTTAAGTGGTCTGAGGATGAGTGTCCTGCTCCATCTCAATAGCAGCAATGAAGTTCAGGAAGTGTGCAACCTGCCGCAAGGCACCCACAATGCGAGACCCTATCGTGACGGTGTCTTGTTCAATGACACGGTTAGCGACTGTGTGCGTTTCGTCTCGCGAAGTGGAAATGATCAGACGTTCCCGATCAGAAAATTTCAGGAAAATGAACTTCACTATGCTGGAATTGATGATTCGAAAGTCGCTCGGCAAGGCTTTGGTCGAGGCTTGTGCGTTTATGATGGACGGTTTGTCGTGGGTGGATCGTCACCATCAACGATCTCGCTCTATGATCTGGAAACCGGACAAACCGTGTCTTCAGTCAGCCTGACGATGGATATACGAAATGCGATTCATGGGCTGGAGGTTTGGCCATACCAATAAAAAAGGACCGTTACCGGTCCTTTTTTTACCTTCAATTTATCGGGTCAGTCCCCAAAGTGCTTGGTGAATCGAATGCCCACTTCTCTCGGCCGGTTGGTGTAACGGGATCTTACGCCATAGGCCGCAATCATCGTGCCTGTGAGGTGGGTATATTCAGCTCGCTCGTCTGTAATGTTACTGACAAACAGGTTCAGTTCCCAGGTGTTAGCCTCCAGACCGATGCTGAAATCACCGATACTGTACGAATCGTTCTCGATCTGCGGATTAGCAGGTTCATAGTCCTTGTTGGTCAGTCTGTTGTTGCTTTCGCTCTGGTAGCTCCATTGCAATCGCGCATAGGCTTCTGTTGCGCCAACGAAGTTCACCGGCCAGAAGTAGGTAGCCCAGGCGGAAGCCTTCAATTCGGGTACGATCGGCAGTTGGTTACCCTTTTGTACATCAAGGATGCCGTCACCATTTAAGTCGAGGGTTGAGTCTGTTTCAGCTTCCAACCACTGCGCATTCATGCCCACTGAGAGGTTTTCCGACAAAACCATGTCGAATTCAAATGTGAGCCCCTGAATATGGGCATCACCAGCATTTGCGACAACTGCCTGCCATGGCTGCCCGCAGACACTGGCAATTTTGTCCTCTCCGCCTGCACAGGGCAGCCGTGATGGATCAACAAGCTCGAGTTGATAGTCCTCCCAATCCATGTAGAACGCCGTCAGGTTTGCCCGGGCTCTTCCTCCCGCAAAGTTGGACTTAAAACCCCCTTCCCAGTTAGTTATTTTGTCTGCGTCATAGTGAGTCGCATAAAATGGTTCGCCGCGTGTACGGTTCGTGCCCCCAGGTCGGAAACCTTCGGTCCACAGGCCATACACCATCAGGTCGTCAGAAATTCGATAGGCTGCGCTGATTTTGGGAACAAATTCTGTTTCATCACCTTCGTGATCCGGGACCAATAGGTTGCCGTTGGCATCCAGGTATTCCGGTTGCGGGTTTCCGTTAGGTTTTGCGACGTGATATTTGTTGTTGTTCTCACGTTCAAAATAACGACCGCCAACGGTGATGTCGAGATTCTCGGTTGCGTGCCAGGTGGCTTCACCAAAGATCGCCTTTTGCTCCCAGTCTGTTGAACTTTGGGAGTACCAGGTTTCAATCGCCTGGGGATAAGCGCCGGTTCCACCTTGGGCAGGCAGGCCTTGTGCACCCAGGACATAAGCACCATAACCGTCAGAGAAGTACCATTCCCAGAACTTCAGGGACACAGAATCCTGGTAGCTGCTACTCGTGGGCAAGCCAAAGTCAGCCTGCCACGAATTGTTGCTATCTTCATAGTAGAGTCCGACCAACCAATCCAGGGTCTCACCCTGTGAAGACAGTCGAATCTCCTGGGTAAAACGGTCCTGTTGTCCCGGGGAGTCATAAGCTGACAGATAGTCACCATCGGTTGTCGGTGCATGGCAATATGCACCCCAGATCATGTACTCGTCCGGGTTATTAGGGTTTTTGAAGTAGTAGGCTCCACCGTAGTAGCCGGGGCCGGAACCTACAGCATAGGTCTGGCAATAAATACTCGTCCAGTAGTGCATGTAGACTGTATTGTCAAAAACGCTCTTGATATCCCGGTCGTAATAAGAAGTTGCAGACACTAATTGGGCGAATCCCAGGTCTGCTTCGATAGTCAGTGAATACATATCGTATTCATCATCCCGGAAGTCATCGTAGAACTTGACTGTCTCGAGGTCGCCGACACTGGGATCGTAGTCGTTGAAAAAACCATTGTTCGTTTCCTGGTGAATAGCGCTCAGTGTCATGGCCCAGTTATCGTTGATCTCCCAGCGAAGTGCTGCGCGCCAGCCTAATATTTCGGAATCGTTTTTATCTTTCCCGACGTATGCTGAATTGTCCAGGGTACCGAAACCGGCTATTTGACTACCAACGAGACTTGTAGTGGGTGTAGAGGCTAATACATTGTCAATGAAGCCACCATCCTTGGCACTAAAGCCAACGATACGAAGTGCAAGCTTGTCATCTACCAGCGGAAAGTTGAATACAACGGAACTATCGTAACTTCCCTCGCCCTCCTGGTTGCCTCGAAGACCGACGTCAATGTCAGCGGTAAACGTGTTCATCACCGGTTTGTTGGTGATAATACGCATGGTTCCTGCTTGTGCATCAGAACCGTAGATTGTGCCTTGAGGACCCGCTAGTGCTTCCACCCGTTCGATATCAACCATTCGTATTGAAGGTTGACTACCGGTCGACGTGACGGAGATTTCGTCAAGGTAGACAGACGAAGTTGATTGGGCAATGTAGCCACCGCCTTCGATTGTCGCGCCACGAAATACAATGGTCGAGGATCCGTTTGCGTAGCTGACAACATTGACCGCCGGAACAAACCGAGAATAATCAGCCATTCCCCGCGCGCCCATATCCTTCAACATGTCTTCTGAAAGTGCCTGCACACTGGCAGGGATGTCCTGCACAGATTCAGAACGTTTACGTGCAGTGACGACGACCTCTTCGAGCACCGCTGAGTCAGCAGCAAAGCTCGGTGTTGGAACA
>DTZW01000262.1 GCA_012961165.1 Gammaproteobacteria bacterium
GCCAAATTCGCCTTGATCTTCAATCAGCGCCTGAGCACGCGCCAGGAATTGTTCGACTCGATCAGCGCTAACTTCCCCCTGACCTGATAGTAGCAACTGTTCGGCCGCCAGCAGATTTAACAGGAAGTTGCCAGAGAACAATTGCTCATCCAGATCTGCAAGAGTAACAAACCTGGACAGCCGATTTGCATTACCCTCATAGTTTAATCGCTCCCATCCACCCCGCGGTGAACGCTGCAATAGACTCTTCAAAAAATCCAGATCACGCTGCTCTACCTCACTCCCGGGTGCATCCACCTGATAGGCGTATACAAGGTCCACATAAGTCATCGACATTTGATCCGGTTTTGCCAGCATAAAGGTAGCCTGATCTGACATCCGAATAAAACTCTCTACCTCTAGCCATTTAGCGGACGTGTCTACACTAAAATAGTTAAATAGCCGGTTCGGCAGGAAAGTGCCGTACTGGCTATAGAGATGAACATCGGGCCTGACCCCTTCGACATAGTGTAAGTAGGCTATCGCTGCCATCAGCCAGCTATCCATTACAAACAGGTTAGCGTCATCTGGCATTCTGCTCAGCACATAATGGCCATGATCCCTTGCGACGCTGGACTCGCTGCCTGCAGCGATATCACCATTCTTTCGGAACCCAAAGACAACAACCGACAGCAAAACAGTGCTCAGTATTATCGACAGCCTCAACGGATAGCGTTGTACGTGGCCAAGCACTTTGTTAAGTACCTGGCTGGTACCTGCCATCAGCATCAACCCGAGCACAAGGAATGCAGTGAGGAAGTAAGCACGCATCGACTCGGCTTCGATTGGCGTGTAGGTGAAATCCAGAAGCAGAATCACCACGAGCGGAAATAATAATGAATAGGAAACTACCAGCAGGAAACGGAGTGACATTTGCCTGGCCATCGAAAATATTCCAAGAACAATAAAGGGAAGCGCTAACAGCGAAAATTGATCAGCTATCTCACGAACGTATAATCTGCAGAACAGTATCTTGTCATTGATAGTGGCGATCTGTTTCTGCTCAACCTCGGCGTAGACATCCCTTGAAATAAAGTAGAGATATTCACTGATCCCCGGAAATTCTCCCATGTGGCTGAACGTGGTATCTGATCCACTAACAAACATCCAGGCATAGGGAATTAACCCCAGCATGACGCCCGCAAAACCCAGAGGAATCAGCTTTGTAGCAGTGATCAGGGCGGGCATCGCCAGCACAAAAAAAACAGGCGCCATCAACAGTGTGAGCGGCCAGTGATTCGCCAGGCTTAACCCGAATACAAAGCCGGATACCAACACCAGCAATTTACCCGGCGAAAGCGCACTTCCCAATCGTGCACAAAGCACGAATAGCAGAAGAAATAGAACGCCATTCAGCTGATAGGCTTCTGCAATCAGCGCCTGCTCCCAGAACAATGTCGAGAACGCTACGCAGATAACTCCAAGAAGACAGGCAACCCTTTCCAGTTCCAGGTGCCGACGACCAATGTAGTAGAGCAACCCCAGGCCTATCGACGCCGTCAGTGCACCAAAAAGATGAGTCCGCAAGGCCACACTCTCGACTGGCAACAGGTGTGCTACCTGACTGAGTAGAACAAAGAGCGGATAACCCGGAGAATGAGCGGTACCAAGAAAAGCACTCGCGAGTACAAACAGCCCATCATCCTCAAGGGCTGGGAAATCCGATACCTGAACGGCGTAAAACAAACCGAATGCCGCTATCAACATTACCGTCAAAATTCTGTCAGCCCGATTCCAGGGCCTTTTCAGAATCAATGAAGCTAATAGTTGCCTGGATTGCATGAACGCATTGTACGATGAGTTCATGACCAATCGCCTGGCCATAATCTTTCAGACAAACTCACCTCACAAAGTTCCTCAATACTGGTCCCCACTGGCCAAGTTCAAGTACACTGGATGCATAATCGAAAAATAGTTACGAGGCGTAATCATGGATTTTAATATTCCCGGCGATGACAACGAACTGCGTACTGCATTAAATGACGTAAACCTGCCAACTCTTTTAATGGTCATGACCCAGTTCTCAGGCGATGATCGCTGGCTGACAGATCGATTCCGGCCGGATCCTATTCAGACCCCCGAGGGAAGTATTTTCCCCGACGATACTGGTAACTACAACAGCGATATCGCGACCGAGATCAGGGAAGAAGCCTTTGAGCTCCTCAGGGCCTTGCGTGATGAAGGTGGCAACATGCCGCCGACCCCAGACGTCAAACAAATGCGGCATCTGATGGAGTTCTCCACCGCTGAACCATTGGAAGACGAGTTTTGCGCAATGCTGCTGGAAGAAACCAATTTCATTAACCGGGACAATACCTGGAAACCTGAACTGGAAAAACTGACCGTTGGCGCGGCCGGCGAAAACTTCAGCGTCATTGTGGTTGGGGCAGGTATGTCCGGGATATGCACCGGGATCAAGCTCAGTGAAGCAGGTATCGACTACACCATCCTGGAGAAAAACGCAGCGGTCGGCGGCACCTGGTACGAGAACTCCTACCCGGACTGTGGTGTTGATACACCAAACCATTTTTATTCCTATTCATTCGAACGCAACGCCAACTGGTCTGGGTATTTTTCCAAACGTGACGAGCTATACGGATACTTCGAGCGGTGTACAGATCAGTTCGGTATTCGAGATCACATCCAGCTGAATTCAGAAGTCCAGAAAATGCAGTTCGATACAGGCTCCCAGACCTGGCATGTCACCGTGAAGAGGCAGGATGGATCTGTCGATACCCTGGCAGCAAATGCCGTCATCAGCGCCGTCGGCCAGCTTAACCGGCCCGTTATTCCTGATTTTGATGGCCTGGAAACATTCGAGGGCGAGAGCTTCCACTCAGCCCGCTGGCAACATGATGTATCCCTTGAAGGAAAGCGGGTCGCGGTCATCGGGACAGGATGCAGCGCCGTCCAGTTGGTTCCCAAAACAGCCGACACGGCTTCCCACCTGACTGTTTTCCAACGATCACCTCACTGGATTGCACCGAACAAGGACTACTACCGCCCCGTTGAAGCAGGCCTGAAGTGGGCACTTAACCATATCCCGCTTTACGCTGAATTTCATCGCGCCCGCATGATTTTCGGCTTCATGGATCGCAACTGGCCAGCAGTACCTGGCGACCCGGCCTGGGATCATAAAGATCGAGCAATGAGCGAGGTCAATGATATGTTACGGGAAGCATTGACCGGATATGTCAGCGAGCAACTAGGTGATCAACAGGAGCTGATGAAAAAATGTCTCCCTGATTTTCCGGTTTTT
>DTZW01000263.1:0-11890 GCA_012961165.1 Gammaproteobacteria bacterium
ACCGATAGTTCTAACGCGGTGGCGACCAATGTCAACGCTGCAAAGCTGGGACACAAGTTGTTCTTTGATCCCCGGCTGAGTGTCAATGGGCAAGTGTCGTGTTCCACCTGCCACCAACCATCACAGCATTTTTCCGACGGCAAGGCTAAGGGTTTTGCGATCGGAGAGGCTCAGCGAAATACTCCAAGCATTGTTGGTTCTGCCTACAGCCCATGGTTCTATTGGGACGGCCGCAAAGACAGTTTGTGGGCACAGGCCCTGGCACCTCTTGAACACAAAGATGAGCATGGCGGAAATCGAATGGCCTACATCCATTTCATATCCGGCGACGAAGTATATCGCCCCATGTATCAGGAATTGTTCGGTGACCTGCCTGATATTTCAGATCCAGTTCGGTTTCCCGCCAATGCCGCGCCGGGGGATAACCCTGAGTGGAACAAGGCCTGGCAGGCAATGGCAAACGCAGACCAGCAGAGCATTACTCGCGCGTTTACAAATCTTGGTAAATGCATTGCTGCTTACGAGATGTTGTTGGTGCCTCAACCATCACGGTTCGATTATTACATCGAAGCGGAGTTGAGTAACGATTCCTCTAAACAGCAAAGTTTGTTTTCGCCCGACGAGAAAATCGGCCTTAGGCTCTTCATTGGAAAGGCCGGTTGCATCAATTGTCACAACGGCCCGCTTCTAACCAACAATGAGTTTCATAATACCGGGCTGGTTAATTCAGCCGGAGAGATACCCGATAAAGGCAGAGTCGAAGGCGAGCGGCTTGTCCGGGTTGATCCTTTCAATTGTGCAGGGGAGTATAGCGACAGCGCAGCTAACGATTGTGATGAGCTGCGTTTCATGCGCTCTGGCACAGACTTGATTGGTGCCATGCGAACGCCCTCGTTGCGAAATCTGGGCGGCACCGGGCCATTTATGCACAAAGGGCAGGTGGAGCACTTGAGCCAGGTTCTTGATCACTACAATCGGGCACCTGAGGCCATGATAGGGCACAATGAAGCGGAACCGCTGGGGCTCAATGACCTGGAACTTCGGCAACTTGAAGATTTTCTTAATACGTTAAACAGCCAGGTTTTAGCGCCAATCCTTTAGTGCCTCGCGCACCGTGATAACACGGCATCACGAAGGTGATTTGTGTCATGTTTACTACAATATTGGGTTGACTTCTATCTGGTTCAAAGGGTAACGTGCGGGCAGGTAGTTGATCTAATAATATCCGCATTTTCTGCCTGTTGTTCCGACTATTAAGAGAATATAGATAAGAGAATAAAGACCGAATTACCACACCTGTTTTTCAAATCGTATTGGAGGAGACGAAGTATGTTAGTAGCCGTTGTTTTTATGCTGTTAGTTGTCGGCTCAATAGCGTTTCATTTTCTCAGTCCCTGGTGGTTTACCCCGATAGCCTCTCATTGGCAGGCGATAGACGACACAATCCAGATTACCTTTTGGGTGACGGGTGCTGTGTTCATCGCGGTTAATTTGTTCATGGCCTATGCGGTGCTGCGCTATCGAAATCGTGGTCCGGATAGTGAAAGAGCCCACTACGAACCCGAAAACACAAAGCTCGAAATCTGGTTAACCGGTTTGACCGCTATCGGCGTCGCAGCGCTTCTCGCGCCTGGTTTGTATGTGTGGAACGATTTCGTCAATGTTCCTGAGGATGCCTGGGAGTTTGAGATAGTCGGGGAGCAATGGCGCTGGACCTTCCGCCTACCGGGTGATGATGGCAAACTTGGCACATCGTCCGCCTATCTCATCAATATCGACAACCCATTGGGCGTGGACCCCGCCGATGCTAACAGCCAGGATGACCTGATCGTCATGAGCAACGTCATGCACCTGCCGATTGATAAGCCGGTAAAAATGTTGCTCCGGTCAAAAGATGTTCTGCATGATTTCGCGGTCGCAGAGTTTCGCGTGAAAATGGACCTTGTTCCTGGATTAGTCAGCTATTTGTGGTTAACCCCGACCAGGACAGGTACTTTCGACATCCTTTGTGAAGAACTCTGTGGCCTCGGGCACTTTACGATGCGTGGACGAGTGGTTGTCGATACCCAGGAAGATTACGATGCCTGGCGCGACAGCCTGATGACTTTTAAAGAGATGTCTGCTGTGGAATCTGGTGACCCGCTAATTGGTCAGGCGACCTATCCGGTATGCGCGACCTGCCACGGTTCTCAGGGCGAGGGTATCGTTGCCCTTAATTCACCCAAGCTCAGCGGTCAGGAGGGTTGGTACCTCGAGACTCAACTTCGCAACTTCAAAAACGGTGTACGCGGCGCGCATGAGGACGATGAGTTTGGCCGGCAGATGGCACCTATGGCAGCGCTTCTTGCAGACGAGGCCGCTATTAGAAACATGGTCGCCTACATCAGCACCTTACCGGAACATACGGGTGATACTTCTCTTTCCGGTGATGCAGTCAAAGGCAAGCATCTCTTTCGAACCTGCGGAACCTGTCATGGGGTTAATGGCGAAGGCAACTACGCGACCAATTCGCCACGCCTGCGAGGCCAGGAAGATTGGTATTTGAAGCGACAGTTGCAGAACTTCATAAGCGGAGTTCGAGGCGTTCACCGGGAGGACTTGTTTGGACCTCAAATGCGAAGTATGTCGCGCATGTTGAGAACAGAAAAAGACATTAATGATGTGGTCGCCTACATCAACACACTGGAACCAGCAGTTGATCAAAACCAGATAGCAGATGCAGCGATGCAAGGTGGGGAGGATTAGACATGGCGCATGTTGCGTTGGCAGATAGGGGGCAGGCACTTTCGCACCCGCAAAGTTTTATTACGAAATACATCTGGAGTCAGGACCACAAGGTTATTGCCATTCAGTACGGCATAACGGCCATTGCGGTGGGGGTTGTGGCCTTGATTCTGTCGGGAATTATGCGCCTGCAGCTTGGGTTTCCAGACACATTTTCCTTTATCCAACCCAGTGAGTATTACCAGTTCGTCACCATGCACGGCATGATTATGGTGATTTATCTTTTGACCGCACTGTTCCTGGGGGGGTTTGGTAACTATCTCATTCCGCTAATGGTCGGTGCGCGTGACATGGTCTTCCCATACCTGAATATGCTCAGCTATTGGGTTTATCTGCTGTCGGTGATCATACTGATGTCCAGTTTCTTTGTTACCGGTGGCCCAACCGGTGCTGGTTGGACGCTCTACCCACCACAGGCAATCATGTTCGGAACACCGGGAGTTGAATGGGGCATCATACTGATGCTGGTTTCCCTGTTTGTCTTTATCATCGCATTCACGATGGGCGGTCTGAACTATGTGACCACTGTCCTCCAGGCTCGTACCAGAGGCATGACACTGATGCGAATGCCCTTGTCAGTTTGGGGTATTTTCACGGCTACAGTTTTGGGGCTGCTCGCTTTCCCCGCATTACTGGTCAGCGCCATCATGATGACATTGGACCGAGTACTTGGCACCAGCTTCTTTATGCCAGCGATGGTCTCCATGGGCGAGCAAACTGATTATGACGGAGGCAGTCCTGTTCTATTCCAGCATCTGTTCTGGTTTTTCGGTCATCCGGAAGTCTACATTGTGGCGCTGCCGGCATTTGGCATCGTTTCAGACCTGTTGAGCACGCACGCAAGAAAGAATATCTTCGGTTATCGGATGATGGTCTGGGCTATTGTCGGCATTGGTGGATTAAGCTTCGTCGTCTGGGCGCATCACATGTACGTGAGCGGCATGAATCCTTATTTTGGTTTCTTTTTCGCCACCACGACGCTGATCATTGCAGTGCCAACCGCCATAAAGGTTTACAACTGGGTACTTACGTTGTGGCGTGGGAATATTCACCTGAATACCCCGATGTTGTTCGCCATTGGATTTATTTTCACCTTCATACACGGCGGCTTAACCGGTATTTTTCTGGGTAACGTTGTGGTCGATTTGCCTTTGTCAGACACCTACTTTGTCGTTGCCCACTTCCATATGGTGATGGGCGTGTCGCCAATATTGGTTGTCTTTGGTGCGATCTATCATTGGTATCCCAAAATCACCGGCAAGATGTTTAATCACACGCTCGGGAAAGTTCATTTCTGGCTGACCTTTCTCGGTACCTATTCGATCTACCTGCCGATGCACTATCTTGGCTTTTTGGGAGTTCCCAGACGTTATTTCGCTTACGAAGGAATCGATTTTATTCCCGAATCAGCGCTGGCGTTAAACACGGGCATCACTATATCGGCACTATTTGTTGCAGTCGTACAACTTATTTTCTTCTTTAACATCATATGGAGCCTGTTTAAGGGAAAACCATCTGGATCAAACCCGTGGGGTGCTACAACACTCGAATGGCAGACGCCGGATACTCCGCCTATTCACGGCAACTGGGGGCCAGAATTGCCAACCGTACATCGTTGGGCATATGACTACAGTGTGCCTGGCGCTGCTGCTGATTTTATTCCACAAAACGTCCCGGAATCTGAAGTGGACATGGCGGCGAGTTAACGATGATCACTATAGTCCTGTCTATTTTTGCGATGGTCGGCTTCGCTTATTGGTGGCTTTGGCGCCAGCGTGTCCTTGAGAAACCATGGACCGAACTGGGGCCGGAAGTAGATACACGAGAAGAGATCGGCAGGATTTCATCGACAGCCAAAACAGGCCTTACGTTTTTCCTCGCAGTAGTTACCAGCGTTTTTGCGTTGTTCATCAGTGCCTATTTTTTGCGCATGGAGTTGCCCGATTGGAGTCCGGTAATGAAACCAGACCTGCTCTGGATTAACACCGGGCTTTTGGTTCTGGGTAGTGGCGCTATTCATTGGTGTTCAAGGGCAGCTGCTTCAAAAAATCTTCGTGCGGTTCAGGTCTCACTCTTCGCGACCGGGTTGTTCACTTTTGCTTTTATTTATGGACAGTTAATGGCCTGGGGACAGCTCAACGATGAGGGGTATTACCTCAATTCGAATCCAGCCAACGCGTTCTTTTATCTTTTCACCGGGTTGCATGCATTACACCTGCTGGGTGGCTTGTGGGTCTGGTCAAGAACAACGCTGCGGGTATTGGCGGGTGTTGAGCTCGAGGAAGTTCGATTGAGCGTGGAACTCTGCAGGACCTATTGGCACTACCTGCTGGCTGTATGGATTGTATTATTTGGGATGCTGTTGTCCACATAGCTCTTCTCTAAAACAAGGGATTTCGACATGAGTGATATTGGGAGTACTACAGGGGCGGTATTAGCTGAGGGGCTGCCTGGTATCGTCGATGATTGGTCGGCAGATAAAGAAGCCTTCCAGGTTCCCTGGGGGAAAGCCATGATGTGGATTTTCCTGCTCAGTGACACATTTATTTTCAGCTGCTTTTTGACGTCCTATATGAATGTCAGGATGTCGACAACGGTACCCTGGCCCAACCCGAGCGAAGTATTCGCGCTAACGATCTTTGGCAATCACCTTCCATTGATTCTAATTGCCATCATGACTTTTATTCTGATCAGCAGCAGCGGCACGATGGCGATGGCAGTCAATTTCGGCTATCGCAAAGATCGGGTTAAAACTGCGGTATTGATGCTGGCAACAGCGGCATTTGGGTTAAGTTTCGTTGGAATGCAGGCGTTCGAGTGGACAAAACTGATTGTGGAAGAAGGTGTGCGGCCCTGGGGAAATCCCATGGGAGCAGATCAATTTGGGGCCTGCTTTTTTATGATCACCGGTTTTCATGGCCTGCATGTCAGTGCGGGGGTGATTTATCTCAGTATTATCGCCTTCAAGGTTTATCGGGGAGACTATGACAAGTCAAACAATTACGAAGCAATCGAGATAGCTGGCCTGTATTGGCATTTCGTTGACCTGGTCTGGGTCTTTATTTTCGCGTTCTTTTATCTTTGGTGACGTCCATGGAAGCAACAGCAGAAGGTCAACAGCACCCAATTAGCATCTACTTAAAGATCTGGCTTCTATTGTTCGTGCTGAGCACTCTATCGTATATGGTTGACGTTTTGGGGTTTGAGAGCTACCTCAGATGGGGGTTGATTCTTACCTTCATGTTTCTAAAAGCTGGATTTATCATTGCGATCTTCATGCATATGGCCTGGGAGCGACTTGCTCTGGCCTACGCGATACTTTGCCCACCGCTATGCCTCCTGGTGTTGATTAGTCTGATGGCAATCGAGGCAGAATATACTTTTTTCACCCGTCTATTGTTCTTCTCGCAATAACTTTCTGTCTTTCTCGCAATAACTTCCGATGCCCAGCCAGGATCTACAAGCGAACAGCGCTAACGACTTGTCCGCTAGTTCCTGGCGGGACTACCTGGAGCTTTGTAAACCGCGTGTAGTTCTGCTGATGCTCCTTTGTGCAACCGTTGGAATGTTTCTCGCCACTGACTCGTTCGTCGCCTTTGACTTATTACTTTTCACTAATCTTGGCATAGCACTGGTCGCGGGTTCAGCTGCCAGCGTCAATCACATCATCGATGCACAAATCGATATCAATATGGCAAGAACTGCGCAGCGGCCGATTGCTCAGGGTCGAGTTAGTGTCAAATCGGGAATCTTGTTTTCCGCGGTCACGGGGATCGCTGGCATGTCGATTCTTGCATTGTTGGTCAATCCGCTGACTGCCTGGCTGAACCTGGGATCATGGATTGGTTACGGGATCATCTACTCAGCTTACTTAAAACGCGCAACTCCGCAGAATATTGTTATTGGTGGATTGTTCGGCGCAGCACCGCCATTGTTTGGTTGGACTGCCGTTACCAATCAGATTGATGCTGGCGGTGTATTGCTCGTCATGATCATCTTTACATGGACACCCCCACATTTCTGGGCCCTTGCGCTTGACCGCAAAGAAGAATACGCCAAGGTGAATATTCCCATGTTGCCGGTTACGCACGGGGAACGCATTACTAAATATTACATCCTCGGTTACACCTTGCTATTGGCAGGCGTGACGGTCATTCCGTTTATGATTGGCATGAGCGGGGTTATCTATCT
This sequence comes from Gammaproteobacteria bacterium, assembly GCA_012961165.1. Lineage (GTDB taxonomy): Bacteria > Pseudomonadota > Gammaproteobacteria > Pseudomonadales > Azotimanducaceae > UBA9659. The sequence continues at coordinate 6,976 of DTZW01000263.1, forward strand.
GCTGAGCGCACTCGCACTCGGTTTCGTATTTATTGTTTGGTCAATACGACTTCTTCTGGACCACGATGGAGCGGCCATCAAAACGTTCAGGTATTCAATTTTTTACCTGATGATGCTTTTTATCTGCCTTCTCATTGACCATTTTTACCTGGCCTATTCAATCTAGGGAACCTCTGATTAAGGTCTATTTTCGCCAGTACGGCGTCAGACGCGTACTCAGAAATTTGGTAACTTACAACGTGTTAACAGATTTCCTCCGTGCGCCTCTTCCTTGCCCTGACAAAAATATCCTCTTAATCAGAGGTTTCCTGGTTCAAATTCGTTTTCTGCTGAGCACTACTGAACAGGTTTCGATCAATAAAAGCAGTCAACCAATGTAGCGATGCCAATATCCAGTGAGGACTACCCACTTCCGTTGCTGCTTCAAGAAGTTTGGGATGATCTTGAAGGGCGATCGACAGGCTACTTTCCTGCTTCGGGTCCAGATCAACGATAAAAACATGTTTGCCATCGTCCAGAGCTGATTCAAATCGTTTGAAATGGTAGTTTGTTTTTTGCATACCTACGAAGCCACCTTCCCAGGTGCAAAAACCCATCACAACGATAGACAGGAAGATATAGGGTGTCCAACCAATGGTAGCGTCGGGTAGATCCAGGACGTAAGTCACACCCAATACCAGGCAGACACCGAGTAAACCGATGACCGCACCAATTACGGCGCAATGTACGACATCGCGTGTAAAAATTGATTGAACGGCATGCAGATGTATGTGATTGGCGACGCCGACTGAGTCGTTGCTTAAAACATGAATTCTGGGGCTATCTATCCCGGCATGCTCCAACTGGTCTTCCAGCAGATCCAGGTCATCAAGATCATCACTAATAAAATAATGCCTTAGCGTCTTCATACTATCTCCAATATGCTCGACTTAACGAAATGGGGTGTCATACATCGGGCTCATTCCCCTAATCGTCAAGCACACAAGAGAATGATACTTCATATAACTGACACGTTAGCCAGATTGTACCAGCGTCGATAACGTTTACAACTCGCGAAGGACTGCTAGATTCAAGGCTCAATTCAGATTAAAAACACGGAATCCCGGCACCTTCCAGTACCGGTTTTCTCATCAGGCGGAGGGTACCCAACCGGTACACCAACCTTTGCCGGCAACCAATCTATTCTGAAAAAGAATACACGGCCCCCACTCATCGTTTGGCGCGGTATAGAATCGACAATTCGAACATAATTGGTCGGCGCCTGCGACACCCATCTTGTCTATTCTGCCGCTTGCCTGTGAAGCGTCTTCAACATATTTCAACGCTTTGGCTGCCGGGTCATCTAATGGCAGTTTTTCAGCGGCTATCACTGGCCTGCTGATTAAGGGTATTAGCGCGAGGCCTCCCGTTGCTGCTAAAAATTCTCTTCTAGTTTTCATACTCTCGCTCCTTCAGAAAGACGTTATTTTACCCTAACAATGGCGACAGATTCTCGGAAAATGTGTTTTGTGAATGGCGTTGCCCTGTTGTAGTACGGGGCAAGTAGGAATGGCGAATGAAAGAAACCGCCAGTGAGGCGGTTTCTTTGATATGGCTCCCCGACCTGGGCTCGAACCAGGGACCCAATGATTAACAGTCATTTGCTCTACCAACTGAGCTATCGGGGAATACGTGCAGGCGCGCATTGTAAAGACAGGGCACTTCTTCGTCAATACTGAGATGTGGTGGATAGCCCCTGGTGTCATCTAAACGCCGGCAGGTTGTCAGTAATTAGCAGGACAGTGCCTTCAGAGTGACACTAACTGGGTTATCATGACGCCTCGCAAAAGAGGTACATGATGAAGTCCGGTCAATTCCAGGTCGTCGCAGACTACAAGCCAGCTGGTGACCAGCCTGCAGCCATAGAAAAGCTGCTGGATGGTATTGAATCCGGTCTGGCCTACCAGACGCTGCTTGGCGTCACCGGCTCGGGTAAGACCTTCACGATCGCCAATGTGATAGAGCGGCTGCAGCGACCAACGCTAATCATGGCGCCCAACAAAACCCTGGCGGCGCAGCTCTACGGAGAGTTCAAGGAATTCTTCCCCAATAACTCGGTGGAATACTTCGTCTCTTACTACGACTACTACCAGCCAGAGGCCTACGTCCCTTCTTCAGATACCTACATTGAAAAAGACGCGGCCATCAATGAGCACATCGAGCAGATGCGATTGTCTGCAACCAAGGCGTTGCTGGAAAAGCAGGATGCCATTGTGGTTGCTTCTGTGTCCGCGATATACGGTCTGGGTGATCCTGGCGCCTATCTTAAAATGGTCATGCATTTGGATCGGGGTGACAAGGTAGACCAGCGGTGGTTGCTGCGTCGACTGGCTGAGCTTCAGTACGCGAGAAATGAGACGGAATTTCGTCGCTCGACCTACCGGGTGCGCGGCGACGTTATTGACATCTTTCCTGCTGAATCGGAAAAAGAAGCGGTTCGCGTAGAGCTGTTTGATGATGAGATTGAGCGGCTGTCTTTTTTCGACCCGTTGACCGGCGAAGTACTGCGCAAAGTGCCAAGAGTGACCATTTTTCCGAAGTCGCATTATGTAACGCCACGCGAGACTATTGATAATGCACTGGGCAGTATCCGCGACGAACTCACTGACCGGCTGAAATACCTCAAGGACAATAACAAGCTGGTAGAAGCGCAACGACTTGAACAACGAACCCGCTTTGACCTGGAAATGATCAAAGAGCTGGGTTATTGCAATGGTATTGAGAACTATTCCCGGTATTTGTCGGGACGGGCTTCCGGTGAGGCGCCGCCCACACTGTATGACTACCTGCCAGACAGTGCGCTGTTGATCCTTGATGAATCCCATGTTGGCGTACCTCAGATTGGCGCTATGTATAAGGGTGACCGGTCGCGCAAGCAAACACTGGTCGACTTTGGCTTCCGGCTGCCGTCTGCACTGGATAACCGGCCCATGCGGTTTGATGAATGGGAAGAGCGTGCGCCCCAGGCAATATTTGTGTCGGCAACGCCCGGCCCCTATGAGCGCGAAAAGTCAGGCCAGGTGGTTGACCAGTTGGTTCGCCCCACTGGCCTGGTAGACCCGATACTGGAAGTACGACCTGCCCAGAGTCAGGTGGACGACGTGTTGTCAGAAATCAGGAAGCGTACCAAGATAAAGGAACGGGTCCTGATCACCACGCTGACCAAACGAATGGCCGAAGACCTGACAGATTACCTGGATGAAAATGGCATTAAGGTCCGTTATCTTCATTCAGACATTGATACCGTGGAACGAGTTGAAATCATCAGGGATTATCGCGCCGGATTGTTTGACGTAATCGTCGGCATCAACCTGCTGCGCGAGGGCCTGGATATGCCGGAAGTATCGCTGGTGGCGATCCTGGATGCGGACAAGGAAGGTTTCCTGCGGTCTGACAGGTCGCTGATTCAAACCATTGGCCGCGCGGCGAGGAACCTGAACGGCAAGGCCATCCTGTACGCGGACCGGATAACCGGTTCCATGCGGCGGGCTATCGATGAAACCGATCGCAGGCGCGATAAGCAACTGGCGCACAACAAGGCGAACAACATTACCCCGGTCAGCATCAAAAGGAATGTCATGGATATTCTTGAAGGCGCCCGCCATGTGCCTGGGCGTGCGAAAAGTGGACAGCGAGTGGGTGAAGGTAAAGGCAGGTACCGCGGTGGTGCCGTCCTGAGCACGGCTGATCTGGAAAAGCAGATCATTGAGCTGGAAAAGCAGATGTTTAATCACGCTAAGGAACTGCAGTTTGAAGAGGCGGCCCAGGCGCGCGACCAGATTGAGGAATTGCGCCAGCAGTTCGTCCGATCTTAGATGACAAATCCGGTGCCAGACTATGGATATGATAGTGCTGATGCTGCTCATGCTGCGTCGTATCTTTGGCCGCGCCTTCGAAAAATAATCGAGTCACTGGATCTTCGTGAATGCAACGTTTTCGAAATTGGCTCTGGAAATGGTGCGATCGCGGCCGAGATCGAGAGGATTGGGCTTACAGTAACTGGCATCGATCCATCCGAGACAGGTGTATCTCAGGCGAGTGTGACTGCCAGTAGAAACAGTTTTTTGTAAGATCAATCGACGATGATCTTTCTCTAGAATTTGGCAAATTTCCGTTGGTCCTAAGTCTGGAGGTTCTTGAGCATTGCTATTCGCCGGCAAGGTTCATGCGGGTTGGCACTGAGTTGCTGGAAGATGAGGGTTATTTGATAATTTCAACGCCTTTTCATGGATATATCAAGAATCTGGCCTTGGCGATATTTAACCGGTTTGATTTCCACTGGAGTCCACTCTGGGAAGGGGGGCATATCAAATTCTGGTCAATTCGTAGTTTGTCCGAGTTGCTGGAAACCAATGGTTTTGAGGTTCTGAAATTTTATCGTGTTGGTCGAATACCGCCATTGCCAAAATCGATGATCGTAGTCGCGAGAAAGAAGTTAGACACCGCATGAGCTCTATCAATGGAGATTAGTTACCCCCTTTTAGAGGGTTTTTTTGGTTTGACAGCAAGGTAGCTTGAACCTGCCTCGCCATATTGATAAATTACGCGCGCCTCTCCTGTGGAGGAAGGCCCTGTAATGGAGGTTCATTCGTTCGAATACCGTTACGGGAAGTGCAAAACAATAGGAATGTAGCTCAGTTGGTTAGAGCATCGCCTCGACAAGGCGAGGGTCGTCGGTTCGAATCCGACCATTCCTACCAAACACACGAAATTTGCGTAGCAAATTTTGTGTGTGCCAACCGCCTAGAATTTGCTACGCAAATTATATGCGGGCCGACAGCTCTAGCTTTTTTGTGATAGATATCACAAAAAGGGTATAGCGAGAGGCGAGATGCCCGATTCTCGAGACCAAACACACAAAATTTGCTACGCAAAT
>DTZW01000263.1:12050-19772 GCA_012961165.1 Gammaproteobacteria bacterium
ATAGTAATCACAAAAAATCTATAGCGAGAGACAAGGTCTCCAAACCTCGAGAGAGCGTTATAGGAGACTACAATCCGAGAACTTGAAATCTCGGCGCCCATACTTTTATTTTTGAGCCAATAGTCACTGGCCCAAAAAGAAAATTATTCTGCGCCATTCACAAAAACCCGCTTCGCGGCTTTTTGTGAATCAGCTAAAACCATGTGGCCCCTGGTACAGGTCACCACTGAAAGCGAGGACAATATGCCAGTTATTACTTTGCCTGATGGCTCTGAAAAGCCATTCGATTCCCCAGTTTCCGTTCACCAGGTTGCCGAATCTATCGGTGCCGGTCTGGCCAAAGCCGCGCTAGCCGGTCGAGTCGACGGCGAACTTGTTGATACATCACACGTTATTGAAGCTGATGCCCAGCTAGCGATCATCACCAACAGGGATGATGAGGGGCTGGAGGTTATTCGACATTCCTGCGCCCATTTGATGGCCCAGGCCGTGCAGCAGCTCTTTCCATCTGCGCAGGTGACGATTGGCCCTGTGATTGATGATGGCTTCTTTTATGACTTTGCCTACGAACGCCCGTTCACGCCGGAAGACCTTGCAGCGATCGAGAAGAAAATGAGCGACATCGCCAAGCAGGATCTCACCGTAGAGCGTTCTGTGATGTCACGAAACGATGCGGTCACCCTGTTTGAAGGCATGGGTGAAAAGTACAAGGCAGAGATTCTGGAAAGTATCCCGTCCGATGAAGACTTATCGTTCTATAGGCAGGGTGACTTTATGGACCTGTGCCGCGGTCCGCATATTCCCAGCACAGCTAAAACCGGCGCGTTCAAGCTAACCAAGGTGGCCGGTGCCTACTGGCGCGGTGATTCAAATAATGAAATGCTCCAGCGGATTTACGGTACTGCGTGGGCAGACAAGAAGGCGCTTAAAAATCATCTGCGCCTGTTGGAAGAAGCGGAAAAGCGGGACCATCGCAAGCTAGGCAAGAAACACGACCTGTTTCATACCCAGGAAGAAGCGCCCGGCATGGTGTTCTGGCACCCAAAAGGCTGGCAGGTTTGGCAGATCATCGAGCAATACATCCGCGATGTTCAAAATGACAATGGTTACCAGGAAATAAAAACGCCCCAGTTGGTCGACATGTCTCTCTGGGAGAAGTCAGGTCACGCTGACAAGTTTGGCGACGACATGTTCAGTGTCCAGACGGATAACCGGCTTTATGCTATCAAGCCGATGAACTGTCCCTGTCACGTGCAGGTCTATAATCAGGGACTGAAGAGCTACCGTGAACTGCCCATTCGACTGGCTGAATTTGGCTCCTGTCACCGGAACGAACCTTCTGGCACCCTGCAGGGCATCGTGCGGGTCAGGGGTTTTGTACAGGATGACGCCCATATCTTTTGCACCGAGCACCAGATCCAGGAAGAAGTCGCTACCTTTATAGAAGTCCTGACCGCCGTTTACCACGACTTTGGTTTTGACGAGATGATCATCAAGCTTTCAACCCGGCCTGAAAAGCGGGTCGGCAGTGACCAGGTATGGGATAAGTCGGAGGTTGCCTTGGCACTGGCGCTCGATGCAGCGAGCCTGGACTGGGAATATCAGCCGGGAGAGGGCGCATTTTATGGTCCCAAGATTGAATTTTCGTTGAAAGATTGCCTTGGCCGGGTCTGGCAATGTGGCACCATGCAGGTCGATTTCTCCACACCAGGGCGCCTTGATGCACAGTTTGTTGCTGAAGATGGCAGCCGCCAGGCTCCGGTGATGCTCCATCGGGCCATGCTGGGCTCCTTTGAGCGATTTATTGGCATCCTGATTGAACACTATGCGGGTGAATTTCCTGCCTGGCTGGCGCCCACCCAGGCAGTTGTGCTGAACATTACCGATAGCCAGTCCGGTTACGTCAAGGATGTTGTTAACGCGTTGAAAAATAACGGGTTTAGGGTCGATTCTGATCTTCGAAACGAAAAAATTGGCTTCAAGATCCGGGAACATACGATCCAGAAAGTACCTTATTTGCTGGTGGTAGGCGACCGCGAGGTTGAAAATGGCCAGGTAGCGGTTCGCGCCAGGAACGGCGATGACCTCGGTTCGATGTCAATTAGCGAGTTTTCTGCGTTATTAACAAAAAGTGTAGAAAAAAAGGGACGTGCGGCGTGATTTTGCTATAATCGCCGGCCTTACCAAGCCTAGGCGGAGATTGATCCATTAAAGAAAGTTCTAAGAAGTCACGAATTAACGAGGAAATTGACGTACCGCAGGTACGACTCATTGGCGCAGACGGGGAACAGGTTGGTGTAGTTCCAATCGCCCAGGCGCTGGCGGCGGCACAGGATGCGAAGTTGGATCTTGTGGAAATTGCGCCTCAAGCTAACCCGGTAGTTTGCAAGATACTGGACTACGGCAAGCATGTATTCGAGGCCAAAAAAGACAAGGCTGCTGCGAAGAAAAAACAACGTCGCACACAGGTAAAAGAAATGAAGTTCCGCCCAGGAACGGATGAAGGAGACTACCAGGTAAAACTACGCAACCTGACACGTTTCCTTAATGATGGGGATAAAGCCAAAGTTACGCTGCGTTTTCGCGGTCGTGAAATGGCGCACCAGGAACTGGGCATGGAGTTATTGAAGCGGATCGAAACTGATCTTGCGGATATAGGTGCAGTTGAGATGTTTCCAAAAATGGAAGGCAGACAACTGACCATGGTGTTAGCCCCAAACAGCAAGAAGAAGGGTGGCGCGGCAGAGGTATCTGCACAAGCCTAACTCAACCGGCTAAAAGACATTTCACCCTGTCCATGTCCTGAGCGAAGTCGAAGGATCTGGAACAAGGATAGATAGCTTTTGCCGTTTCTTTTTTGCCACGAGCGGTCCCGTTGTTGGTTTGCAGCGGTGAGACCATAAGACTTAATTTTGAATGCGGAGTATGAAAATGCCCAAAATGAAAACCAGTAGTGGTGCAGCCAAGCGGTTTAAAAAAACCGGTAAAGGTGGCTATAAGCATCGCCAGTCTTTCAGGAGTCACATCCTGACCAAAAAGGCTACCAAGCGTAAACGTCATTTGCGAAATATGAAACAAATCTCGCCGGCGGACATGCCGTTAGTTAAACGTTTGCTTGGAGATTAAAAATGCCTAGAGTAAAAAGAGGTGTCACGGCACATCGTCGACACAAGAAAGTATTAAAAGCTGCCAAGGGTTATTACGGAGCGCGCTCGCGTGTCTATCGTGTTGCCAAGCAGGCGGTTACTAAAGCCGGTCAATATGCTTATCGAGATCGCAAGGTTAAGAAAAGAATGTTCCGTGGGCTCTGGATCCAGCGTATTAATGCTGCGGCCAGGGAATGCGGGCTGTCCTATAGCCGAATGATTGATGGCCTTAAAAAGCAGAACATCGAAATCGATCGTCGTGTTCTGGCTGACCTTGCCGTCAATGAGAAAGAGGCGTTTGCCGCACTCGCTGAGAAAGCCAAAGAAGCCCAGCAGGCTGCTTAATGGTCTTAGAAGTTCTTGGGTTTGCAGCGCAAGCCCCTAGAACTACTTAGATCCCGAGCGTAGCCGAGGGACCTATCGTTGGGAATTTCGAAGGAGGTCGCAAGTGTCAGATCTTGAAGACATTCTAAGTACTGCTCTAAGTGCGGTCGCCAGTGCTGGCGATTCTTCCGCGCTGGATGACGTACGGGTTAAATATCTTGGTAAAAAAGGTGAACTGACCGGCCTTCTGAAAGGGCTCGGTAAACTATCACCTGAAGCGCGGCCAGCGGCAGGCGCAGAGATCAACTCAGCCAAAGAGGCGCTGCAGGAGGCTATTTCTGCTCGTAAGGCTGATCTTGATAACGCGGCTATTGATGCGCAACTAGCGTCGGAAACTATTGACGTTAGCCTGCCGGGTAGAAACGCCGACATCGGCGCATTGCATCCGGTTACCCAGGTGCTTCGCCGCATGGAAGACTTCTTCATTGGCGTCGGCTACCAGGTAGTGGAAGGGCCTGAAATTGAGGACGACTACCATAACTTTGAAGCCCTGAATTTGCCGGCGCATCATCCTGCGCGCGCGATGCACGATACTTTCTATTTCAATCCCGAATTGTTATTGCGAACCCACACCTCACCGGTACAGGTGCGTGTGATGGAAACGACAAAGCCGCCGATACGAATCATCTGCCCTGGCCGGGTTTATCGGGTCGACCCGCCTGACCCATCCCACCTGCCTATGTTTCACCAGGTTGAAGGACTCGTTGTTGACGAGAACGTCAGCTTCGCGGATTTAAAAGGTACTGTGGTGGAGTTTCTTCGCGTCTTCTTTGAAAAAGATGATCTTGAAGTGCGGTTCAGGCCATCCTACTTCCCCTTTACAGAGCCATCAGCAGAAGTCGATGTGCAGTGTGTCCACTGCGATGGTGATGGCTGTCGTGTCTGTAGCCAGACCGGCTGGCTGGAAGTCATGGGCGCGGGCATGGTCCATCCAAGAGTGCTGGAATACTCAGGTATCGATTCAGAACAGTACACAGGCTTCGCGTTTGGTATGGGCCCCGATCGCCTGGCGATGCTGCGTTATGGTGTCGATGACCTTCGTCATTACCTGGACAACGACCTGCGCTTCCTGAAGCAATTTAGATAAATCATCGTTTCGAGCGAGGCGGCAGTGGGACCCCCGTCATCTCGACTGAAGTAAGTAAGTAAGGCGTACAAAAAACACTACGTCATCTCGCAGCCCGTCATCTCGACCGGAGCAGCGTAGCTGCGGAGCGGAGAGATCTAGCGTTGAAAACACCGCGATCTCGACATTAGTATGTGTAGCATTGTAAAAATACTACGTCATCTCGACTGAAGTAAGTAAGGCGTACAAAAAATACTACGTCATCTCGACTGAAGTAAGTAAGGCGTACAAAAAATACTACGTCATCTCGACTGAAGTAAGTAAGGCGTACAAAAAACACTACGTCATCTCGACTGAAGTAAGTAAGGCGTACAAAAAATACTACGTCATCTCGACTGAAGCAGCGAAGCTGCGTAATGGAGAGATCTCGTTCTTTTCTTCACGGCAAAGAGAGATCTCGAACTTGATTAGAGAACAACCAAATGAAATTTTCCGAAAACTGGCTAAGAGAATTCGTTAACCCGGACCTGTCAACACAGGCCCTGGTTGACCAGCTAACCATGGCGGGCCTTGAAGTCGACGGCTTCGACCCGGTAGCAGCAGCGTTCAACAAGGTGGTCGTCGGTGAAATACTCGAAACCAGTCCACACCCGGACGCCGATAAACTGGTTGTCTGCCGGGTTAGCAGCGGCACCGAAGAACACCAGGTTGTCTGTGGCGCGCCCAATGCACGCGCAGGTATCAAAGTCCCTTTCGCGCTGGTCGGCGCTAAATTCCCGGACCTGAAAATCAAGAAAGCCAAACTCCGCGGCGTTGAATCCCACGGCATGCTCTGTTCAGAAAGGGAACTGGGCCTAAGCGAAGACCATCAAGGGTTGATGGAGCTACCGCTTGAAGCACCAGTTGGCGACAACATTATCGATTACCTGAATCTTGACGATTCGATCATTGACCTGGATCTAACCCCCAACCGCAGCGACTGCCTGAGCATGATCGGTCTGGCTCGGGAAACAGGGTTGATCAATCAGCTTGATGTGAATGAAGTCGATCTGCAGAAGGTCGAACCTTCAATCGAAGACACTTTCCCGGTTGAACTGAGCGCAGGTGCGGCCTGTTCGCGGTTTGTTGGACGGATTGTGCGCAACATTGATCAGAGCGCACAATCGCCGCTCTGGATGAAAGAAAAGCTTCGCCGGTCAGGGCTGCGGTCCATAGACCCGGTTGTGGATGTGACCAACTACGTCATGCTGGAGTTGGGTCAGCCGCTGCACGCATATGATCACGCCAAGCTAAAGGACAAGATTGTTGTCCGGCAAGCAACAGCAGGCGAGAAAGTCACCCTGCTGGATGGCAGTGAAGTTGAAACACTGGCGGATACGTTATTGATTACAGATGGGTCCGGGCCCATTGGTCTTGCCGGTGTGATGGGCGGGCTTAGCACGTCGGTCACTCATGAAACAAAAGATATCTTCCTGGAAGGCGCCTTTTTCGCGCCGACCGCAATCGCAGGCCGAGCCCGGTCCTATGCGCACCGGTTTGAGCGTGGTGTCGACTGGCAGGGGCAGAAGCGTGCGATTGAACGTGCCACCGAACTACTGATCCAGATCTCGGGCGGGCAAGCAGGGCCGGTGACAGAAACGGTTGACTCATCGAACCTGCCGACAGAGAAAACAATAGAACTGCGGGCGTCTCGAGTATCCAGGGTGCTTGGGGTCGACATCGATAACCGCGTGGTAGACGACATTTTTGCCCGGCTGAACTTCCCGGCCAGCACAACCGATGATAATGGCGAGCTTGTATGGATAGTGAGTGCTCCCTCACATCGCTTCGACATCGCCATTGAGGCCGATTTGATTGAAGAGATATCGAGAGTCTATGGGTACAACAACCTGCCAACACGGACGCCTGTCGCCAGTCTGAGCATGTCTAAAAAGGCTGAAACAGAATTATCGCTGAATCGGGTACGCGATCACCTGGTTGGTCGCGGGTATTTTGAGGCCATTACCTACTCGTTCGTCGATACCACCATGCAGGCGGCCCTGGACCCTGAGCAGACGCCTATTGCGCTGGCAAACCCGCTATCTGCTGAAATGAGTGTGATGCGAACCTCGATCTGGCCAGGGTTGGTTAAGTCATTGATATACAACGTGAATCGGCAGCAAGCCAGGGTCAGGCTGTTTGAAAGCGGGTTGTGTTTCAGCCAGCCAGCCAACCAGGCTGGCTTGGCTTTCGATAACATCTCGCAGATTAAAAAGCTTGCCGGCGTTGTCTGTGGCCCCAGACAGGACGAAAACTGGTCCAATGACCCACAACTCGTTGATTTCTTTGATGTTAAGGGCGATATCGAGAGTGTTCTGGCGCTTACCGGGCAAGCTGAGAGTTTTCAGTTCGTTGCCCAGTCCCATCCCGCGCTGCACGCAGGCCAATCCGCTGCTATTCAAAAAGACGGTGCAACCGTCGGGTATGTCGGCCTTCTGGATCCCAGAATTCAGCAGCAACTGGACATTCGTTTCCCAATATTTCTTTTTGAGCTAACAGCCGACTCTGTTATCGCCAAAAAGCTAGTCCACAGTGAGCCAATGTCGCGTTTCCCCGAGGTACGACGGGATATTGCGGTGATTGTTGATCAGGGCGTCACGGCCGCTGAACTCAGGCAGTGCATTACGACAGGGGCCACGGATACCTTGCAGAACCTCAAGTTGTTTGACGTATATCAGGGCAAAGGCATTGATCCTAATAGAAAAAGTCTGGCAATAGGCTTGACCTTCCAGCACGCTTCCCGCACTCTTACGGATGACGAGATCAACGATTCAGTGGACAAAATTGTGGCTTCCCTTGAAGCGCAGTTTGGCGCCAGCTTAAGGAATTGAAACATGGCTGCTTTAACTAAAGCTGAAATGGCTGAAAAGCTGTTTGAGGAACTGGGCCTAAACAAGCGAGAAGCAAAAGAAGTTGTTGAACTCTTCTTCGAAGAAGTCCGTTCGTCACTTGAAAGCAACGAGCAGGTTAAGTTATCCGGCTTTGGCAACTTCGACTTAAGAGACAAAAGCCAACGACCCGGTCGCAATCCAAAAACAGGTGAAGAAATTCCCATTACTGCACGTCGGGTAGTGACATTTCGTCCCA
>DTZW01000264.1:0-2717 GCA_012961165.1 Gammaproteobacteria bacterium
AGAACGGGTGCGAGATCTGCTGGGGAAAGTCGTCTCTCCTGAGATTGCGAAAAAATTGATTTCCCAGAAGATCGAAGTTACAGGAGAACAGCGGAATATAACGGTGCTTTTTTGTGACATCCAAGGTTTTACTTCACTGTCTGAAACAAAGCCGCCCAAGGAGATTCTGCACTCGCTGAACCTCTTTTTCTCTCAAATAAGCCAGATAATTGAATCCAATGGCGGAGTGATCGACAAATATATTGGCGATGCAGTGATGGCAATTTTTGGTGCGCCGCAGGACGATCCCAACCACGCCGCTAACGCGGTGCGGGCCGGCCTGGAAATATGTGGTCAAGCTGATACTCTTACCGAATCACTGATCTCGAAAAGCGGGGTGCCCTGCCAATTCGGAGTGGGCATCCACTCTGGTCCGGTGGTTGCCGGAAATATTGGCTCAAGCAGTCGCTTCAACTATACGGTCATTGGTGATACCGTTAACGTGGCATCGCGGCTGGAGTCGTTTGGCGGTCGGGTCTACGATGCCCGCCTGATCGTCACCAGGGAAGTGGTTGATCTATGCCCGGATATTGGCTTTGTATTGCTTGGAGAGGTTGACCTTAAAGGGCGACAACAGACCGCTGAAATTTATACGGCACAAAGTATTGACCCTAACTCTCATTAGCCGCCTCGACACTTGGCCTTAGGGGCCTATGTATTGGCGCTGACCACGCCTCGCAAGGCCTGGATGTGCCCAGGCCCCAACCCGCAACACCCACCAAGAAGCCTAACCCCATTGGCCAACCATTGCCTGGCCTGCTCTGCCAACTCTGCCGGCTCAATAATTTCGACAAAATTCCAGTTTGGCATCGAAAAATAACCCGATTCGGGATAAACCCCAATCGGGCCGTTCCAGTACTTCTTGACCACGTCTATAGCTGCACCTACATCTGGCACTGCGGTATGCATCACATTCATCAGTGCTGGCGAGTATTTGCAAAGCACCTCCACCAGATTTTCGAAATCTCGATCGGCATAACTGAAAGAAGATAACGAATCGTGATCCTTATGGGCGCGAGCGCTGACTCCAATCCACACCGGCAAACCCAGCCCGGTCACAGCCGAAGCGACGGCTTCGGAAAGCTCCAAGCGCTCGCACATTTCCAATGCAATGATGTCGACCCCGGATTCAGCAAGGATTTCGGCCTGCTCCTTTGCGGCTCGACCCACGGCATCTGGCGAATTCCAGGTTGGATCATCATCATGCGTCCATTCACAGATCGACCCAACAATGGCTACAGGGTGCTGCGCAACAGCATCTCGTGCCTGCTGGGCGAGGGATACGGCTTTGGCATTGATCTTACGCACTTCGTGGCCCAGACCCCCTGGCTCCAACATATGTCGCGCCGTAGAAAACGTGTTGGTGATGATGACTTCAGCACCGGCTTCGATGAATCGCTCGTGCACCTGGCACACGACTTGGGGATGCGACAAGATGGCGCGGGCGCTCCAGACTTTTCCATCCATTGGTACCCCGGACTTCTCCAGTTCGGTCCCCATACCGCCATCGATAACAATGGGCAGTCCATTGCCGCACAGTCTTTTCTCAACCCAACTCACTTCACTTGTCATAGAGATCCTAATGGTTCTGTTTTATGTTTTCTCACTTGGCTATTCGGAGCCGCTCGGATCGACTGACGAAGATAGATGCGCTTGTATTTCTTCTTCTATTTGCTTCAATTCAAGAATTGCAGCCGGAATGTCGGAACTATCCAGGATATTCACTTCCACATGCTTCAACGTATGACTGAGGTTAGTGCGACTATTTCTCTCATAGGCTCCTTTGAACTCTTGCACAGAATAAACATTGACTGCCCGTGCAAAGCCCTTAGGCTGTATTTCATCAACAAACTTGCAATCCACTTGCTGCTCGATCAGGGCATAGGTGGCGTCAGAGATCAGTATTTGGCCAGCCTCGGCAAGTGATTCCAGCCTGGCCGCAAGATTCACCGGCTTGCCTAGAACGGTGTAGTCCATTCTCTGACTCGAACCGAAGTTCCCTACCGTGCAATACCCGGTAGTGACTCCCATTCGAACATTCAGGCCATTTGTCACACCGTTTTTCTTCCAATAGCCTTGTAACTCCTTGATTCGCTCCTGCATCTTGATGGCCATATCAACGCCTGCAAGAGCGTCTTGTTTTTCACCGCGGCTCTCAGGGTCACCAAAAAACACCAATATCGCGTCACCAATGAACTTGTCGATCGTGCCGCCACAATCAAGCGCAACTTGAGTCATTTCAGAAAGATAGGAATTGATCACCGTAGCCAACTTCTCCGGCTCCAGAGAATCACTCATATCAGTGAACTGCACGATGTCGGAAAAGAAAACGGTGAGATTTTTTCGGCTATAGCTGTCCTCTTCTATGCTTTTTCCGGAGAAGATCGTCTCGTATATTTGAGGTGAGAGGTATTGGGCAAGGCGTTTTGCCAACTGCTCAAGTTGCTGGGTCTTGGCTGCAATTAACTCCTGATCCTTTAACCTTTCCTCAAGGAGTTCTTCCTTCTCATGCTTCAGGTTCCACTCCTGGGTGCGATCCACAAACTGTCCCTGGATACCATTGAGGTAGGAGAATGCCGAATCCTTGGTGCGGGTTGACAACAGCGAATAAACCCTCGTCTCGCCCTCTACCTCGATCTGAATCTCAGGAATCAGCACGTGGCCATCATTTTTGATTC
>DTZW01000264.1:2857-3276 GCA_012961165.1 Gammaproteobacteria bacterium
TAAGCCGCCGTTATCGCGTTTCGAAAATTATAAAAGCTAAGATCGATGATGGTCTTCTCATTGAATAGATCTTCAATTGCCATTGTTTCCCCCCAATATCATTCCCTGCTGGAAGATTATGCATCAATCGCGCAAGTTCAAGCTCCCATTATTGATCGAACTAACAAGGTGTCATCCCGATCCATGATTCCATGAAGCAGTTGGACTTAACTACTGGCAGGCGGTGACTAAGCTCACCCTGGATGAGCAGTTTGCATGTTCCGGCTTATTCAGGGATGTCTTTAGAGTCAAACCGTAGAAAATCCCGCTCTTCTGCTTTGTGCCAGTTACCATGCCCTCGATAGTAACGCTTCGATGCGTCATCAAATGGCTGGAAGTCCAAAGCCGTAACCTCGCCTGTCATAAGTGCTTGGTGCACT
>DTZW01000265.1 GCA_012961165.1 Gammaproteobacteria bacterium
CATGCATGCAGTGGGGCAATGAGTTCTGGGTGAAGGCCATAAAATCGCCGGCTTTTACTTCGACCAGTTCATCACCGATTTCTGCTGTGCCTTTACCCTCAAGAATGTAGATGAATTCTTCATCCTGGTGGTGAAAATGAAACTGAGTCGTGTCATTACCTGGTGCAATCCTGACCAGGTGCACCCCCAGATGTTCAAGCCCAAGGATATCGCCGATAGATCTGGTGTGCCGAATGGCGTTCTTATTGAATTGATGGACGTGTTTGACTTCATCCGTTTCGCTGATGGCTTTGGCGGTTAGCAGCGGGAACGGTTTGTCAGTCATGTAGGCACTCTTAGCACTCTGGTTCCAGATCTACCAATTAGCAACCTTACCTTCGTCTGTAGTTATTTTGTCTATCGTTTGACCGGCCATTGCCGCGAGTGTTTCGTTTCGGAATGCTGGCGCGTTCCGCGGCACTCATCGGCGGCAGGGCCGGGATACCTGCACCTAATTCCTCCGGCGGGTTCTCGCAGTGAAAGTTTACTCCAAGCAATGCCTCAATGTTCGGCAACATAAATGAATCATTCTCGCATGCGAGGGTAATTGAAGTTCCCTCACTACCGGCACGGCCTGTCCTGCCGATACGGTGAACATAGTCTTCAGGGTCTTCCGGCAGGTTGTAGTTGATGACATGTGTAATGTCATCGATATGAAGACCTCGACCAGCCACATCTGTCGCTACTAGTACCTCTATTTCACCTGATTTGAACTCGTCCAGTGTCCGGATGCGTTTCTTCTGGGGCACATCGCCCGCCAACAGTCCGGTTTTAAACCCATGACGGCGTAGTTTGGACTCCAGGTTACGGCATTGGTCCCGGCGATTCGCAAAAACCAGGACCCGCTCAATCTCATAAACCTTGATCAGGTTGTAAAGCACCTTGTACTTTTCGTCTTCGGAAGTAAGGAAAACTTTCTGTTCGACGGTGTCTACGGCCAGTTGCTCTGGTGCGATCTCGATTCGAACCGGATCAAGCGTCCAGGATTTAGCAAGACGTTTAATATCTTCGCTATAAGTTGCGCTAAACAATTGTGTCTGCCGGTTTTCTTTGCGGGGCGTTCTGCTGACGATAGCTTTGACGTCCGGAATGAATCCCATCGACAGCATTCGATCCGCTTCGTCGATGATCATGATTTCTACTTCAGATAAGTCAACGATATTGCTGCGGGCGAAATCGAGAAGCCTGCCCGGTGTCGCCACCACAATATCGACTGGTTTTTTCAATTTGGTTTTCTGTTTTTCGTAATCTATCCCGCCAACGAGGGTGACGACCTGGATATCGGTATAAGTAATCAGCGATTCTGCATCGCTGGCAATTTGCATCACCAGTTCGCGGGTCGGCGCAATGATCAACGAAAACGGAGTTCCCGGTGGCCGAGAATCCAGTGTTGGGTTCTCAAGGTCGTAAGTAATGATGGAAATCAGGAATGCAGCAGTCTTGCCGGTCCCGGTTTGCGCCTGGGCAATAATGTCTGCGCCGTCCAGAGAGTGTGGCAGCACCTGTGCCTGTACTGGTGTGGTGTTTTGAAACCCAAGGTCCAGAATTGCGTGTTCCAGTGGTTCCGGGAGGTTCAGTCGGGCGAAATCTTCAGGTAATTCAGTCAAGCGATTCACTTCGTTAATTAAGTTGTTGTTGGCTTAATGACGTAAGAACTGCCGTAAGCCACGAGAAACATCACGATGTTACCGAGTAGCCCCGTATAGTAAAGGTCAAATGGATAGTCGATAGCGCTTCGTGATGAGGCGATTGTCCAGAGGGTAAAGGCCATAGTGGCCGCAATACCCAGAAGAATGTGGATTGTACTGCATCTGCTCGAGAAAAATCCGATTAAGTAGATCGTTAGGAGGCCGCCCGCCAGAAGGGCCGTCAAAATGGTCGCTGTGTCCTGCAGGGTGGTGGTGGTCGTTTCGAGCAGGTACAGGGCTCCTGCAATCATGAGAATGCCAGCCAGGGTTGTGATGGTGCGGGCGAAGGCCAGGTAATGTGCATCAACCTGGTTTTTTTTCAGGAATCGGCGGTAGATATCGTGGGTCGAGACAGTAGCGATCGCGTTGATACTGCTATCGAGTGATGACATTGCAGCCGCAATAGCGGCTGCAATGACCAGTCCAACAAGACCGCTCGGCAGATAGTGGGTAATGAAATAGGGTAGTATTTCTTCCGCGCGATTGTCGCCGGCAAGGATGCTTGTTGCAAGTTCGGCTGGCTGGTGCTGGAAGAGCACCCAGAGCGCCGTGCCCAGGAACATGAAGAAGGCCCAGGTAGGAATGCTCACCAGGGCGCAGATGAACATTGCCTTGCGGGCCTCGAGTTCGCTTTTTGAGGCGCAAAAACGCTGCACCGTATTCTGGTTGCTTGAGTATTCAGTCAGCCAGCTGATCAGCCCGATAAAGAGCATCATGGTGGCGGTCTTCTCGCTGAGGGCGAGCCCCCAGTTGGCAGGCTCAAAGCCGGTGTCGCTGACCGTCCCCACACCCAGTTTGTTGGCGGACCAGGCCGTCTCGATAATTTCCGTCAGGCCGCCTGGTAGCAGCGAAATGATCGTGACAATGCAGAACAGGCCACCAGCGATCAACACGATAGTCTGAATGACATCGGTCCAAATAACAGCCTCGATGCCGCCGAGGATTGTATAGGCAGCGACGAAGACACCCGCGACCACGACACTGTACTCGGCATCGAGCCCCGTGATGGTTTGTATCACCAGGGAAATCAGGTAAAGGATCATGCTGATCCGCGCGAGTTGTGCTATCAGGAATGCAATGGCAGCATATCCGCGGACCGAAGGTCCAAACCTGCCTTCCAGAAACTCGTACGCAGTGACACTGTTATTTTTTCGTAAGCGCGGCAGAAAGTAATAAGCCGCAAAGATGATCGCGACCGGCAACATCAGGTTAGGCAGGAAACGAAGCCAGTTTGTTTTGAACGCGTCGCCTGGGTAGGCAAGGAACGTGATCGAACTGATTGAAGTGCCAACCAGGGACAGGCCAATCACCCAGCCACTAAAATTACGGCCGCCTAAAAAGTATTGTTCAGTCGTGTTGTTGGTTCGCGAAAAGTAGATGCCCAGGCCCAGCATAAGGGCGAAATATAGCGCTAAGACTGCCTGGTCTAGTGGTTGAAGCAGCACCTGTTAGTCCAGTTCAGCGTTCAGGGATGCAAGCTCCACGCAGGTGACAAACACGCCCACGGCGCTCTCAAGCTCGACCAG
>DTZW01000266.1:0-2874 GCA_012961165.1 Gammaproteobacteria bacterium
GTTATTGGGTCGATCAAAACGCTTCTCTGCCGCTCGCAGGCGCCGAAGTAGCCCCTGGTAGCGAGACACAAGATTGCCCTGTGAACTTGAATCAGACTTAAACACGTCTTGCATCGCGATCTTAAGTGGAAAGTTAGTCTTTCAGCTTAATGTCTACGGCTTTTGCGACTCTCGTCGCGATTTTGGCCACGGCGATCATTTTCAATTTTTTGTGAATTGGTATTCATTGCCATAAACGCAACACCCCCGGGATCACTTGATTTATTTGCCGAGCCATTTTAGGTGCCAAAATCAATGCCGGTGAATAACAGCATCCCAAGCATCCAAAGCCTGTAAACCAGCATGGAAATAAGTTGGTTGGCATTATACTGACAGGCGGTTGATAATTACCCGCAATTGGATTTTCATTGATCTTTTTCCATGGACTTGTCTGAACTTTTAGCTTTTGCCGTTAAGAATGGCGCTTCCGATATCCATATCAGCGCGGGCCTGCCGCCGCTGATCCGGATCGATGGTGAGATGCGGCGCATCAAGGTGGACCCGCTGACTTCAAATGTTGTGCACGACATGATCTACGACATTATGCTCGACAGTCAGCGCAAGGAGTTTGAGGAGCGTTTGGAGGCCGATTTTGCGTTTGAGATTGCCAGCGTTGCGCGCTTTAGAGTTAACGCTTATAACCAGGCCCGCGGGCCTGCAGCCGCTTTTCGGACGATTCCTACCGAGGTTCTCTCGCTCGAGGATATCAATGCGCCACCGATATTTCGGACGCTGTCAGAAAAACACCGCGGTTTAGTGTTAGTCACCGGCCCAACGGGCTCTGGTAAATCGACGACGTTGGCGGCAATGGTCGATTACGTTAACCACTCTAAGAAAGGACATATCCTGACCATTGAAGATCCGATTGAGTTTGTTCATCAGAGCCATAACTGCTTGATTAACCAACGCGAGGTGGGTCGGCATACGCAAAGTTTTAACAATGCGCTGCGTTCTGCGCTTCGTGAAGATCCTGATGTAGTTCTGGTGGGTGAGATGCGAGATCAGGAGACCATCAGTTTGGCGTTGACTGCAGCGGAGACGGGCCATCTGGTGTTTGGCACTTTACATACCTCCTCGGCAGCTAAGACCATTGACCGCATTATCGATGTGTTCCCGGCCGGTGAAAAAGAAATGGTGCGCGCGATGTTATCTGAGTCTCTCGAGGGCGTGATCGCTCAGCGACTTTTAAAAAAGCCTGAGGGTGGGCGGGTGGCAGCGTACGAGATCATGATCGCCACGCCTGCGATCCGTAATCTCATTCGTGAAGCTAAAGTCCCCCAGATCTACGGCATGATACAAACGGGCCGCGACGCGGGTATGGTGACGATGGACCAGTCTTTAGATGATCTTGTCAGTCGTAATCTGGTTACCCGCGAAACGGCTCGAACGCTGGCGGTCGATCAGTCAAAATTCGAGTAAGGCAAATGCAAGTGTTGGATCTTTTCAAGTTGATGACCAGCAAGAGCGCGTCAGATCTATTTATCACCGTCGGGGCGCCACCCAGCCTCAAAGTCGATGGTCAGGTGTTTCCGGTAAAGACCGATGTTTTGACCCCTGAGAGTTCGCAACAGCTCGTCAATTCGTTGATGAGTGAGGCCCAGCGTCAGCAATTTGAAACTGACAAAGAGGCCAACTTTGCGGTAAATCCAGAAGGGTTAGGCCGTTTTCGCGTCAACGTGTTCCGCCAGCAAGGCCAAGTTGGCATGGTGGTAAGGCGTATCAGCGCGCATATCCCCACATTTGAGGAGTTAAATCTGCCACCGGCTATTCTGGAGAAGATAGCCATGGCCCGCCGTGGGCTCGTGCTCTTTGTCGGCGGCACCGGCGCCGGAAAAAGCTCTACCCAGGCCGCCATGGTCGGGTATCGTAATCATCACACGCGGGGCCATATCGTCACGGTTGAAGATCCCATCGAGTTCGTGCACGCACATGATCGATGCATTGTGACTCAGCGTGAGGTTGGGGTGGATACCATGTCCTATCGGTCGGCATTGGAAAACGCGATGCGACAGGCGCCGGATGTGATCCAGATTGGAGAGATACGCACCCCTGAGACTATCAAAAGTGCGATCGTCTTTGCCGAGACAGGCCATTTGTGCCTTGCGACCTTACATGCCAACAATACCTATCAGGCATTGGAGCGGATCATTAACCTGTATCCGGATGAAGGCCGTGATCACTTGTATATGGATTTATCCATGAATTTGAAAGCGATTATCTCGCAGCGTCTGGTGCCTAGAGTTACCGGCGGTGGGTTTGTGCCGGCGGTCGAAGTCATGCTGAATTCTCCTCTGGTCAGCGATCTGATCCTGAAAGGAGAGGTCGATAATATCCGGGATGCTGTGGAAAAGTCGGTCGATGAAGGGATGATTAGTTTTGACCAATCGTTGTTTGATCTTTTTGAAAAAGGCCTGATCAGTTACGAGGATGCGATACGTAGTGCAGATTCCGAAAACAATCTGCGCCTTAGGATCAAGCTCGAAGGCAAGGCGGCAAAGGGGCAAAAAGACTTGGGCTCAACCTTTGACCAGGTGGAGTTCTGATCAGCGTCGGGAGAACCTGACTTCACCAGCAACCAGGGTGGTCTCGACGATGCCAGGCAGTGATTGCTGGTCGAAAGGCGTGTTGCTTCCGTTGCTGCATAGCTGTGCCGCATTCACCTGCCACGAGGCAGTGGGATCAAACACGCATATATCCGCAGGTGCTCCGGTCCCCAGTTGGCCGATATCGATACCGAGGATTTGCGCTGGATTAGCGGTTACCTTGGCAAGCGCATCGGACAATGATAGGACGCCCTCATTGACAAGCTTAAGCGTCAATGACAATAGCGTCTCA
>DTZW01000266.1:2930-3218 GCA_012961165.1 Gammaproteobacteria bacterium
TTGGCATCCAGCCCATGCGGTTGGTGATCGGAGCAGATCACATCAAGAATTCCACTGGCAAGCCCCTCACGCAGAGCACTGCGATCAACTGAACCGCGTAGCGGCGGGATCACATGACAACGGGTATCAAATTCCCCGATGTCCTTTTCACTTAAGTGCAGATGATGAGCGGAGACACCAGCCGTAACGCTGAGTCCGCGGGCTTTTGCCTCACCGATTTTGCTTACTGATCGCGCACAGGATAACTGCGTGATATAGCCACGCGTGCCTGTGGTTTCGATCAGTGCG
>DTZW01000267.1 GCA_012961165.1 Gammaproteobacteria bacterium
CTAGGCTATACGCGCCAGCCCATTGCCTGCAACTCATAAAGATCGTCTTGCTCGTCCCGGCGGCCCACGTTTCCGGCGCCTTTGCGCCAGTCCGCCTCCACCGGGATCGCCCGCGCAGCGGCTCAACCCACCTCAATTCGCCAGATTCAGCTTTTCGATGCTCGCCGATTCCAATGCAAAGCGCGTTTGTTCTTCTTATGCCCAACGTTTTGATTTACGTAGATTTACGTAGAGAAAAATGGCTCCACCTGCTGGGCTGGACGCAAGCGCCCGCCGCTTCCTAAAGGAGTCCGCTGATTAACAGTCCAACTCAATCCATCGGTTAGGCTGAGAATAACATAGTTTTCAATGATTTAGGGTTAGCTAAAGATAGCTACTAATTGCCAAAACGCGAGAGGATGTGTGCTCAGCATGTGCTTAGCGCATACCTGAAGCCAATTTCCGACGCTTCACCCAACAAATCCAGAACCCGAATACTCAGAGTAACTCTCTGATCGACAGCAGCGCACTGACCCTGTCGTCCCCTACCTCTTTTGGATTAGGTCTAAATCAGTAATATCGGAAGAATTTCTGGATATTGACAACACCAAAATGTAAGTTTGAGCGTTACATATGTTCGAATAGCGATACATATGTTAGAATAGCGATACATATGTTAGAATAAATACCTAAACGTAAGTGTGAACCTTACATAAAACCACCTATGGTCTGCCTTGCGGCTCAGCTTCATGGGTTCCGTACAGCTTACCGGGTGGGTAGAGGTGTGGCAGGTAATAACAATCTAACGAAATATAAGAGAGAGAAGAAATCTAACGAAATATAGGGGATAGAAGAAATGATAAACCTGAAAATGTTGATGGATAAGATCCTTTTGTCTACCGCTTACATGAAACGTCATAACTTATTGATTAATGCAGCCCTGGCTTTTTTATGCTCTTTTGTAATCTTGCCTAATGTCGCCAGTGCCGATCTGATCGCCGCTAAGGCGGGCGAATATAGAGGAGCTGCGACGAATCTTGTAATTATCGACACCGCTACAGCGGCGGTTGTCGCAGATATTGAGCTAAGTACAACGGCCCCTCCAGCCTTTTACGGGTCTCAGTTATGGGTCAACGATACGATCTACGTCTCAAATAAATGCGACATCTACGAGGTAGATGCGACCACCTATTCACTTACAAGAACAATTGTCGTGCCTGACGGCCTTTGTAAAGCAAACCGAGACCTGGATGATCTTGCTTTCGATGCTTCGACCAATAGACTTTTAGTGAGTCATCGTACCATCGGACAAGTTGGCACGCCCCTGGTTGCGATAGATTTAGCGACCGGGGCGGCCTCTGCATTAGCGTTTCCGCCTTGGATTAACCCAACCGCGATGGCCGTGCGTCCGGGAACGAGACAAGCCTTTGTTGTTACCTGGAGGGATGGTATTTGGGTGGTGGATATCGATACAGGACTAACCATAGAACACTTTGGGCATGGAGTCGGGGGGCAAACTTCCACAAATGGAACCGACCAGATTCACGGCGGAACGGACCTGGAATTCGCCGATGCGAACACCTTGATAGCCCAGGGTTATGGTGTGGTCAAATTCGATGTATCGCCAATTGACTCGGGACTGCCGCCTGAGACTTTGTGGTTCAGTACGGATGGGGATGGCGGTTGGGGTTATGACACCATGGTTACTAGTGACGGCAAGATATTTCAGCCGGGCTGGATGAGGTCTCGAGTTCGTAACAGCGATGGCACTATATTGACTGGTACAGGCCTGGAGAGCGTGAACTATTACTATGGCTCAGCGGCACAGGCGCCCGACGGTGTGTTTGCCGTTTCTTCTGGAGACTTGGCGCACTCCGGATCCATTGGGCGAGGTGTGGTTCGACTCTATAACGATGCTGATTTCACTTTACAAGGCACGATAGACTTATCTGCAAGCTATGACTTCATATTACTTCGAGGAACCCCCTCTAACCCTGCGGTAGCGGTAGCGGATGCTGATGGAGACGGTATTGCCGATGAGGCTGACCTCTGCCCAGACACAGCTGCCGGTGATGCTGTTGACGCCAATGGCTGTTCGGATGCTCAACTGGATACTGATAGTGATGGCGTTATTAATAATGCCGATATGTGTCCGGGCACTGTTGCCGGTGATGCAGTTGACACCAATGGCTGTTCGGATCCTCAGGTCGATGCCGACGGTGATGGATTCTGTGACGTCGGAGGCTCCAGTGGTGGACCGTCAAATTGTACGGGTGTCGATATTTGTATGGGTTTTGATGACAACGAGGATGTTGATGGTGATGGTATTCCCAACGGTTGTGACGACGACGATAACGACGGACCACTGGGTGATACTGATGCTGACGGTGTGAACAATCAGACCGATCAGTGTGTTGGAACTACTGATGGGGCCGCGATAGACGCAGCCGGTTGCTCAATAGACGACATATGCGGTGGCTGTGATGCTTCTAACAATCATGGTCTGTATGTGAGTTGTATCGCTCATACGTCGAAGCAGTTTGAAAAAGCCGATTTGATCAGTCGAATCGAAAGACAACAGATAAAGAGGGCTGCTGCGAAAAGTGATTGTGGCAAGAAGTCTAAGAAGTCTAAGAAGCCTAAGAAGTCTAAGAAGTCTAAGAAGTCTGAGAAGTCTGAGAAGTCTGAGAAGTCTGAGAAATCTAAGAAGTCTGAGAAATCTAAGAAGTCTAAGAAGTCTAAGAAGTCTAAGAAGTCTAAGAAGTAAGACGGTTCAGATTAGTCTCAGAGATAGTTAGTTTTGAGAGAGGGACGGTGAATCAGAGATGATCTCACCGTCCCTCATATTCTTTCTCCCTGCCCAGGCAGTGCCCCAATCAACCCGCAGTTAAACCACGCCTGCCTGAATGAACAAGTACCCTGAGCGGCCCAGAAACCTTCGCAGCGATCGACCCGCCCAGCTATAAGCAAGCAGATCAGCATCATTACAGGCCATCTACATGAACACCACGACCCGGAGTTTTAAATTCAAATCAAGCAGGTGTGCGTGGCCAGATAAAATTACAAACACATAGAAAACAATCCGCTATTGAAAGCCATATGAGCCAAAAAGCCTACCAGGTTAAGATCTCCCCCAGTAAGCGGTCCAAGTGTGGTCTCCTCCTTGCTCTAGGCTATACGCGCCAGCCCATTGCCTGCAAATCATACAGATCGTCTTGCTCGTCCCGGCGGCCCACGT
>DTZW01000268.1 GCA_012961165.1 Gammaproteobacteria bacterium
GGTTTAATAGAGCCAGTTTCCCGGCCACGGTTGTTAAATAAGGGGTTTAGGGTGCAGAGCAGCATTAAGCAGGAACATATTTCGACAGCACTAAATAAAAGGCACACGCGGTTTGAGGGTGGTTATCGTGTACAATAAGTTTCCGCAGGTCAGTATTCGCCAAACCGTTCTTAGTATTGTCACTATCGCCAGCCTTTGCGTGCTCTCAGCCGCAGCGGCGATAGAAAGCATCGTGGTTGACCCCAACACCCCAGGGATTCTCGAACCTGCACTGACCGCCGTCGATGGCGTAGAACGTCGAATTCCACATACCGATCAGATCGTGGGTGCTCATTTTGGAAATGTTGTAGGTGATTTGGTCCGCAGTTCGGCACTTGGAAGTCAGAGCCTGCTGGGACAGACCATCCAACGTGTCAATAGCCCAAACGCCGACATGCGGGGGTCTTTGAAACGGATTTATAGGGCCGCGAAACACGATCTGCCAGACAAGATGCAGGCAGAGGCCACCAACCTGATGGACATCTTGATGGGTACGACGGTTGGCAGGATCTACGACGGATACTCGATGCTCAATTTCAACCGAGGGAAATACGTTCCTGATCACGTTGAAGGTGAGTACAAGATGAAACGACTCCGAGATACCGGCCTTACGGAACCGGGGATCGACGGCCAGCAGGTAAAGATTTGGGAGGTCGACGTCAGCATGTTCTATTACGATGGGCAAATCGACTCCGATACATTTCTTCTTAGAATTCCTGTTGAAGCGAGACGGAAGGATACCTTCCGAGTAAACTATCGCATTTACTCTACAGTGAGCGAGGAGTTTTCGCCGACTGTGGTCATGCTCGACCACAAGTTACCCGGTAGTGTGCAGTTTCCCTTCAAAGGCTTCGACAGCGTCTGGATTCCTTTTTCCAGTGGTGAAGTATTAGAATTCACGATGGTGCTGCCTCCTTTGGAGCATCTTCGAGGGGTCTACACCTGGGGGTGGCGCGAACATCCGCCTAGGATACAGTTCCTCCAGCCGATCTTCGAGATAGTTAACGCCCACACGGGTGAGGTTGAACTCGACAGCCAGGGGTTAAGTTACGCCTATCGAAATCGCACTGAACTGACTCTGGATGGGATCGGATCTGCTGCGCCTGAAAAGAAAATGTATGAGCTGGCTTCTGCCATCCTGAACGGTGCCAGTACCGGCTCTATCGAAGCGTCAATGACACGCGATGATGTTGGTCCACGAGGTACATGGGAAGCATGGGCCAACCTCGCACTCAATCAGCTTCAGCTCCCTCCAGAAGCCCTGGATGTACTTCGCGCTGAGGGAATCCCTGATGGTAGATTCGGGCCCTACCGATCGGTTGCGGTTTATCTGAATAATGAGATGTATGGACAGGGTCCAAAAGGCTCCTCAATAGAAGGATGGAACCAGGGCGATCGTTTCTCGGTAAAGCTCATCAATCTAGACAACCATTCTCATTATTTTCGTAACGTTGACTTCGGTCCGCGCCTCCATGATGAGATCGCGGGTGTTGGCTCTTCGGGAGGGCACAGTTTCGAAATCATGAATTTCAAGGGCACCTATGGCATTCCAAAAGTTGCCGAGATGCAATGGCGCGCAGGCTGGGGGTTTAGGCCTCACTTTGACATTCTTCAGCAGCAAAACGTCTTTTCCCGTCCAGAAGATAGAAAGGCGTTAAAGCCGTTTCAGGGCGGCTTCGGGACGACCTACTTCGGTTATCAGTGGGCCAAGGCGACTAGAGGCGGGGATTTCCGCTTCAACCCACCCCGCTTCATCATCACAGATACCGTAAATCCTGCACCACAACCGTTACGAGATGCTGACGGGCTGCCCGGTCTTGTTATCGGACAAACTACGGAGGGCATGGGTACGGCGCAGTTTTGTCCAGAAGATGTTCCCGGTTTTTGTTCTAGGAACGTGGCTACCTTCAATCCTACGGGAGCGCTCAACTGGCCGCCGCATCCACTACAGGGGGTCAATGGTCTTCCTAACTACCCAACTGAGCTGCGTTTTCCTCCCTTTCTGCGCAATCCAGCCCAGGGTAACCCGCGCGCCGGAGACATCATTCCACCCACAGATGCCTGGAAGTCCTTTTGGTGGATCAACCCCAATAACGGAACGCTTTTTAATAACGCCTATGACCCCAGCGAAGGCTATTGGGCTGACCAAACTTATGCACATGGCACGCCAATTAAGCCCGGAGAGTCCTTGAACGCGATGATAGAATCGCCGCGCGCGTCCGGACAGCTCTTCTATCAATTCGACGACCTCTTTCACGACAACGCAATCTTCTCGCCACATGCCAGTTTTGGTGAAGACGCGATCGACATTGACGATGATGTGACGATCGATTAACGAACGGACACCGATTTCCTGTAAATCGGGTCGGTGATGCCGAGCTGAACTCGCGCCCGACCGGCAAGACGCGCTATAGCCAAAGTAGTTCCTCCTATCTTGCGCGTGGGTAGAGTTATGGTGCGCTATCGTACGTACCTTAGGTCCGATCCACATCTTGCTCACCAGCTCTTTTTCCCATGAGTGCGTTAACCGTAGGTTGGAGCGCGACACATCTTTGTAATACTTCCACCATGAAGAGCGCCTCAGCTGTCTCTATAGCCTTGTCTGACATCCGATCCGCATTGAGCCATTGATTTTGTGCAATTGCTGACGGGAAGAATAAATAATTGGGCTCGGAGTAAAATTTACAATTTAATTACGCGACCTTCAAAACGACTCTCAGAGACTAGGCTCATGAGCCCTATTTTCCATCGGCTGTTCACTCAACAGGCTGAAGTTCTGGGATTTCCCACTGGCCGTTAAAATAGGCTTCTTGTGGCGAGTAAACTCGAAAAGTAGCTGTCCAGTCAGGATAGACCTCTAAATAATTTTCTTGTTCTGGATCACTTGGGCCCAGAGATTAAAGCGGGTCTTTGGTGTTGAAATAGAGAAGTGCGATAAATGTGGCGGCAACGTGAAGATCATTGCCTGTATAGAGAACGCTGATGTCATTGAGAAAATACTGAAGCATCTGGGCCTGGATGAAGCATCGCAGGCGAGAAACCGATCGCCGCCATCCGGTCTATTTGATTACTCGAGTCAACTATTCTGACATCAGCCAACGCTGGTGGAATCTAACTCGACCTGGTGTCCCGAAATTGCAAAGAATGC
>DTZW01000269.1 GCA_012961165.1 Gammaproteobacteria bacterium
GATGCTCACCTTGCTCCCCTGCTGCATTCTGGTCCTCGGGGCGCTTGGTGGAGCAGTATGGGCCGCCATTAGTTAAGGAACAGACGCGTATTCCTGGTTCTCGCAGTTACTTGTCACTCATTGTCTCAAGCTGTACTGTCTGAAACCAGGTTGAAAAAAGTAGCAAGGATCGATCGCCAATGAGTGACAAGACACCGAATCACTTTCTGACGGACATGAAGTGTCCCATGGGCCTTGAAGATGTTGACCTGTTCGCACCTGGTGCGCAGGAACACTGGTATGACGCATACCCGATACTCCACGGTGAATCACCGGTCCACAAGCTGGCAGGTGAGGGTTTAACAGCTGACACGGATGCTTTCATCCTGACCAAGCATGAAGATATCAACACAGTCGTCAGGGATCCGGATCGTTTTCCTCCTATCCAGTCTGATGCTATCAGGGAAATGGCTGAGTCAGGCGTCAACGTAGAAGAAGTGCCGAACCTGAATGCCATGCAGGCGTCCATGGTGACGCTGCGACCGAACATGGATCTTTGGCGTACCCATAGACAGGAGCTGACAGATCCGTGGGTTGGGCCTGGGGCAAGCCGCCATGAGGCCATGATCACAAAGCATGTGGATGACCTGATCGATAGCTGGATCGATAAGCAAGAGATTGACTTCATCAAGGAATTTGCAAGGCCCGTGCCTCAACGTGTGATGGCGAGTGTGCTGGGATTTCCGTTGGAAGATATACCGCAACTGGGCCTATGGGGTGAAGCCCAGGTGAAAGCGTTTGTATACGGCCGGGGCCATCAGAACAAACTTGACGATGAAGAGATTCGTGACCAGTTTGTATTGCTGGATGGGTTTAAGGAATACGTTCAGGAAAAAGTGAAAGAAAAGCGAAAGAACCCCCAACAGGACATGATTACGTTCCTCACTGAGGTAACTTATTCTCCGCTCAATCGAAAGCTCACGGACCTTGAAGTTAATGGCATTGTCTACGCCATGATTATCGGTGGCCTGGAAACTACTCAATATGCGATAGAGGAACAGGCGCAGTTGATTTGCGAGCATGAAGGTCTGTTTGATCGCCTGAAGAACAATCGTGGCCTGGTCAGGCAGTTCACGGAAGAAGGTATGCGCATGCGCTCGCCGACCCAGGGACTATCGACCCGGCAGACCAGCCAGGATGAAGTGTTCCAGGGTGTGACGGTGCCGAAAGGGTCGGTATTACATCTTCGCTGGGCGGCGGCAAATGTAGACCCGGACGAATTTGAATGTCCGTTTGAGCTGAGGCTGGATAGGAAAGCTGTCACGAGGCACCTGACATTTTCAGCCGGACCTAGAGTGTGTCCTGGTGCGGGTATCTCAAGAATAGAACAGCAGGTGGCCTGGAACAGACTGCTCGATCGCCTGGATGGCATCGAATACGGCAGCGAGAATAAATTTCTGCATCAGCCCGGTATTATGCTCGGGACCCTTGAACTGAATCTCAAGATTAACAAAGCAAGCTAACCGGAAATGACCATGCCGAACCATTACACCATCTATGGTGGTGAACTTAGCTATTTCACCCGCAAGCTTGAGGCGGCGTGTCTCTTCTACGGCCTTGAATTTGAAATGCGTAACAAGAACCAGAGCGATCCAGCCACAATTGAGGCTCGATCCGGTACCCACCAGGTACCCGTGCTCCAGACGCCTGAAAATTGGATGATTGGGGATACCACCCCCATCATGCACATGCTTGATGGACGCTATCCAAAACGCCAGATGTACCCGGCTGGCCCCGAGGCAGTGCTTGTACAGATCGTTGAAGAGTACTTCGATGAGTGGGTAGCAAGGACCATGGTGCACTATCGATGGCACTACCCGGAGAGCGCGGAGTTTGCATCGAATATTATGGCTGATGGGAATCCGGCCATCGCCGAGAGAATGCTGAGTTGGGGGCCAAGAGCCTGCAGGGCTACGGGCACTGATTCAGATGTTCAAAGAAAAGCAGCGGAAGCAGAGTACCTGAGGATCCTTGAGGCGGTAGAAAAGCAGTTAGGTGAGACGCGTTATCTTATGGGCGAACGGCCTACGGCTGTTGATTGTATTGTGCTCGGAGGGCTCCGCGCTCATACCTATATGGATCCGGTACCAAAAAGAGTCACGGCGAACTATCCGCGAGTAGTCAGTTATTCCGAAGGTGGATTAGATCAATGGGATGGGTCGGGTAGATTGCCAGCGTTCCCGGAAACCACCGCGTTTGGCGAATTTGTACTTGGGGAGATGGTCGATACTTACCAGCCCTACGTTCTGGCAAATGGGGCCGCGCAACAGGCGGGCGCGAAAGCTTTTCATGCAGATATCTACGGCGAGGAAGTGAGTTACCTGTCGCGGCCCTATCCCGAAACCTCCCGGGGAATGATTATCGACAACATTAAATGTTTGCTTGATCAGCAGGCGCAAACTGACGTGAATGTTTGGCTGGAATCGAAAGGGCTCCGCGCCTTTTCCTAGACGTGTGATTTATGCCCTGAAATGGCACCTCAGTTATAGAAGGTAGTAGATCTTATTTCTCCAGTTCGTCTGGCCGGTATTTAACGCCAAGTTTGGCGATGTGGGGAAGTTCTCTTGTTATCAAAGCTTGTCGGAATCGCGGCCAACGGTCTTGCGTCGGTCGTTTATTCCACGCGCGCTCGGCGACAGCGAGTAGTCTGGGAAATGTGTAGTAGTCCATCAACCCTGTTGTGAATACCGTCTCGCTCCACAGTTGGGCCTGAATGCCAAGGACCTGACTTGACTGACCTGCTGTCAGCGCCCAGCAATCGAGTGGGTCGAAATTGTAGATTGATTTTGTATTGATGTAGCCAGCCCACGGCAGCCCGGGTTCATCGGCGTGCATTGCATATGGCATATCCAGATATAAAAAACTGGCATTGGAGATGACCAGGTTTTGGCCTCGATCTAGAAGTGTGTCGATGGTGTCAGTGTTTGCGTCTGAGGTTAGCCATACATTGTAGTAGCTGTTGGTCTTGCCGCTGCCCGCAGCACTCATCTCATGCCAGAACCCCGTCTGGATGCCAGGTGACACCTGCTCTGCGATCCCGGTGATGAGGTCATAATGGTAAGCCATCAGTGCCTGTGTAGCCTCCCTCGCCTGTTCCGGGTTAGCGACATCCCAGGCTGTATTCCAAACAGGC
>DTZW01000270.1 GCA_012961165.1 Gammaproteobacteria bacterium
CACCTGGTCGGTCATCCCGGCGTTGATATGGTTGCGCTAACCGGGGGAACCGAGATTGGTATCGATGTTGTAAAGAGAACGGCGGAGCGCCTTGCAAGAACGGCCCTGGAACTCGGTGGTAAGTCGCCTGCGATTATTGCTGACGATGCAGATATAGATGAAGTAATTGAGACGCTTGGGCCGGGGAGCAGCGGTTATATGGGCCAGGTATGTGTCAACCTGTCGCGGGTGATTGCCCCCAGGCATCGCTATAACGAAGTTGTGGACGCGCTGGCGAATTACTACGGTTCAATTCAGGTGGGCGATCCTTTTGATGAATCCATAGACCAGGGACCACTCGCGGCAGTGCGCGCTCGCGACCGCGTCGAACGTTATATCGATATCGCTAAAAAAGAGGGCGCATCGGTTGTGACCGGTGGTCACAGACCGGCACATTTGAATCGTGGCTGGTTCTATTCACCGACTTTATTAGCAGAGGTGACTAACGGCATGACCATTGCGCAGGAAGAAGTCTTTGGTCCGGTAACCGCGGTAATAGCTCATGACGGTATAGAAGACGCAATAAATATCGCTAACGACTCGCGCTTTGGACTCGCCTGTTCGATCTATACCAAAGATAAGGAAACAGCGCTGAATGCCGCAAGAAAAATTCGCTCCGGTGCTGTGGCGATTAACAGTGCCGGGGTCAGCCTGACGCAGCCGTTCGGTGGCTATAAACAGTCAGGCTGGGGACGTGAATGCGGACCAGAGGGGATTCTGGAGTTCACCCAGATCAAGCAGGTTATGTCGGACGCGACTTATCACGACAGCTAGTAACAGCATTCGTTAGCCTGGGCCAGGTACTTCAGTCGCTTCATAAAATGTAGCGTTAACTGATTTTGGGGGATTAGCTGCCATGGCCTGCTGGAAAACGGCCATATGAGGTTCCGCAAAGTGGGCGGCAAGGGCTGCCATATTCTCCCATTGCTCAGTTACCCTGATGATATTTGGATTGCTGGTCTCGACAGAGAATGTATAGTCATTGCAGCCTGACTCACGACGACTATGAGTTTCCATCTCCCTGATGGATTCTTTCATTGCTGCGATATCGGATTCCGTTGACTCGATTATTGCATTGACGACAATCATGAATACTCCTGACGTTTCTAGTTGATAAGAATTTACTCAACTATCGCAGACCGACGTCGCTCAGTACAGCGTATGGTTTACAGGGCGTAGTATCTTTTAGTTGGTGACTGTATTAGCCGACTCACCGTGCTGGCAACGTGGCCAGTCCAATGCGGGTTTAAGCTCGAAATTGTTCGATACTCATTGGTATTCCAGCGGTTGTTTGGTCTATACAGTAAGCTATCAAGAATAGAACATGATCACTATGACATGACCTTCGGAAAGGCCTGCGTCGGGCTGGAGGGGGTTCAGTCACGTGCAACACTTAAAGGATGACTAACTATGTTTTCAGATACAGTTACTGACATTGCTGGACTACTGATTGACCGGGGCGATACAGTCTCTGTTGCGGAGAGTTCAACCGGAGGATTGATCTCGGCTAATCTGTTGTCGGTTCCGGGTGCATCTGCTTATTTTCAGGGCGGCAGTGTTGTCTATACACTGGCTTCAAGGCGGGCATTTCTTGATCTTGACCGCGATAGAGTTCGCGAACTCAAGCCGCTCACGGAAGAGATGGTCGCTGAGTTTGCGCGTGCAGCGCGTGAAAAACTGGAGACCACCTGGGGTATTGCTGAGTTAGGTGCCGCAGGACCCGCAGGTACGCCTTATGGACATGGTCCAGGGATCAGTGTTATCGCTATATCCGGACCGTGCTCCATCAGTAGTACGACACGAACTAGCGAGGATGACAGGCACAGTAATATGCTTGCCTTCACCGAAGCAGGTTTGCTTCTGTTTCGCCGGGCATTGCAGACCTAAAACGTGCAGTCGTTTGGCGCCGTCGTCGAATCGAGCCACGGTCCAGTTGATTACTGGAATTTGGAAACACCCTGGGGAATCGCTTGTTGGTCGATATCAATTGTCAATTTCGTTTACAATAAATCCTGGTAGTTGCCGTCAGGCAGGTTGACAGCTGCGGTTGGTGTGGAGATATTGTTTGACACAGGGTATGGCGACTCAGTTGCCGGAGAGCGTTTTTCCTGAGCGTTATGGGGGATTGAACTCATTGAACAAGATTACGGGTATTTACGAATTATCAGTGCCGCTCGAGGGTGACATTACCAATGCAGTGGTTAATTTTTCGGCCCATGATGTTTCCCTGGTTGCTGTTGTCAGTAATATCATCAGGTTCGGGCGACCGGTAGTTGGTTACGGGTTCAATTCCATAGGCAGGTTCGCGCAATCTGGCATCCTTCAGGGGCGTATGGTTCCCCGGGTCCTCAATGCTGATTCTGCATCGCTAGTGAGTGAGAACGAGGATTTTTTCGACCCGGCTGCTATTTCCAGCATCGCGATGAGCAATGAGAAGCCTGGTGGCCATGGAGACAGGGCAGGGGCGTTGGCTGCACTTGAGCTTGCGGTTTGGGACCTGAACGCCAAACTGGCGGATGAGCCTGCCTGGTCATGGATCTCTAAATGCCACGCGACACGAATTGAGCGCCTTGATGTTTCGACTTATGCCGCGGGAGGTTATTACTATTCCACGGATTCATTAGCGAGGCTAGGGGATGAATTGCGCCGCTATCGTGATCTGGGTTTTGATGGTTTTAAAATCAAGATAGGTGGTGCAAGCCTTGAAGCGGACCTGGAGCGAATTGATACTGCGGTAGATTTGGCAGGCTCAGGTCAGCGCGTTGCGGTTGATGCTAACGGTCGATTTGATACAGAAACTGCTGTTCGATATCTTGAATCAATATCGGTACGTGGATTGCGCTGGTTTGAGGAGCCTGGTGACCCGCTCGATTTTGAGTTGCTTAGTCAACTTAGTACGATGAGTGATATTCCACTGGCAACAGGAGAAAATCTTTTTAGCGTGCAGGATACTCGAAATCTGCTGCTTTATGGTGGTATGAAGCCCGGCCGTGACGTTTTCCAGATGGATGCAGGTTTAAGCTATGGGTTGACTGAATATGTGAAGATGCTCGGTCAACTGGAATCAGCCGGTATGAACAGGAATCAGTGTTTTCCTCATGGAGGGCACCTGATCAATCTGCATATAGCCGTGGGCCTCAACCTGGGTGGCTGCGAAGCTTACCCTGGTGTATTCGGGCCTTTTGGCGGCTTTTCTCCGGCTTGCGAGATAAGCGACGGTAGAGTCACGCCGTCTGACGCACCTGGTTTCGGGCTTGAAGAGAAACCCGAACTTATACCCTACCTCAACAAGTTAGGTGAGGCTTTTTAACGATGCGTATTGCTATATTTGGCTGTGGTGCCATGGGCTCTATTTATGCAGGATTGCTCGCGTCTGCCGGGCATGAAGTGATCGGAATAGATCGTAACAAGGCACATGTCGCTGCGATCAACGCCAGCGGATTAAGAGTGGTCGGTGCAAGTGGGGATCGTTGCGTCGCCATTCAGGCGTACACGGACCCTCCGGATGTTGAGGTGGATTTGCTTGTAATTGCAGTGAAAGCTGCACATGTCGGTGAGTCGAGCGCTGCCAGTTCTCTGGTTAAATCAACAGGCTCTATCCTGACGATTCAAAATGGCCTTGGTAGTGCAGATATTGTTGCCGATGTTTTCGGCAATGAAAGACTGATTGTAGGGGTTGCCCAGGGCTTTGGGGCTTCGCTCCAGGCACCGGGAATTAGTCACCATAATGATATGAAAGCAATTCGTATGGGGGGCTATACGCAGGGCGACAGTGTGCGGTTAAATAGTGTCGTTAACATTTTTCAAGCATCAGGGTTTGATACACAGGCAGTGGATAACATTGAAGTTGTCCAGTGGGAAAAACTGATTTGTAACGTAGCCTATAGCGGCCCTTGTGCGCTGACAGGGTTGACGGTAGGGGAAGTGTTGGATGATCCCATCGTAGGTCCAGTTAGTCGCGCCGCAGCTGTTGAGGCCTGGGAGGTCGCGAAGAAGAGAAGCATACCGATCGCGGTCGATGACCCCGTCGCTTATGTGCAGGATTTTGCTGAAAGGATGCGCGCTGCCAGGCCCTCTGTACTCTTGGATATTGAAGCAGGGCGTCGAAGCGAAATCGATGTTATCAATGGCGCGGTTGAGCGAGAAGCAATGCGCGTAGGCTCTGTTGCGCCAGTGAATGCAACAATTACAGCGCTGGTCCGCTCACTTGAAGAACGAACGATAGCTGAGGGGAATTAATAATGACTGATGGAGCACGGGTGCGACAACAAGCTAAGCGCTACGAACCGTTTTGATGAATTCCCGGGTGCTGATGTGATGGTGCAGGCGCGAGCCTGGTCTTATCCGGTCTGCTAGCTGCCAGCCTCTATACAAAAATAACAAGAAAGGAAAAAACATGGTCGAAACCAGGAAAACCTTCGTATCCACAACTTCCCCTACCGGGTCTCGCAATGGTGCGGGATTTAACCCTTGCCAGGGTCTCTATGTCGAACCCGTGGGGGAAAAGGCCAGGGTTGCGCTCATTGCCACGCATTATAACGTTGATTTCAGCGAGCATTATCTGGGTGAGTATATGGCCGAGCGTGGATTTGGTTTTCTAGGGTGGAACACACGCTTTCGTGGGCTGGAATATGCCTTTCTTCTGGAGCATGCACTCATCGATATTGGTGAGGGTGTTAAGTGGCTCCGGGAAGTCGCTGGTGTAGAGAAGGTCGTCATACTTGGGAATTCCGGTGGAGGATCGTTGATGGCTGCCTATCAGTCACAAGCGAAGGGGGTGACGATGAAACCTACGCCCGGTTTGGAGTTGCCGAAGGCGCTTGATGCGATTGAACCAGCAGATCTCTACATCTCGCTTTGTGCGCATGGCGGGCGTCCGGAAGTGCTAACGGAATGGTTTGATCCATCGATCACCGATGAGAAAGACCCAACGAGTATCGATCCGTCACTCAACATGTATGACGAAGCGAATCCCAGGCCCTACTCATCCGAGTTTGTTGCAAAGTATCGCCAGGCACAGGAAGCAAGAAACCATCGGATCACTGATTGGTGTTATGAGGAACTCGAGCGACTGTCCAGACATGGCATGACAGACAGAGCTTTTAACATGTACCGGACCTGGGCCGACCTCAGGCTGATGGATCCCACTATCGACCCAAATAATAGACGGCCCCAATGGTGTTATGCGGGAGACCCTCGGGCTGCCAATTTTTCGCCTCGTGGGATTGGGTTGACCAATACCATTCGTACATGGCTATCCATGTGGAGTCTTCGAGATTCTTACTGTAGTGGGATTCCTCATCTGCAGAGAATTGATGAGCCAGCGCTAATTGTTCAGAGCGATGCAGACACAGGCGTGTTTCCGCGTGATGCCCAATTGGTTCATGACTCTCTGGCATCGGATGATAAACGACTGGAAATGATACAGGGAGACCATTACCTTCTTGAGCCCGCTGATGCACGAGATAAAGTCGCGGATATTATTGCGTCATGGCTCGCGGAAAAAGCCTAGGCGAGATTGTCGGGTGTCCATACTGCTGGATTCTGCGATTCCGGCTGCAAGAGGCTCAAAAATGCCACGGACGCGGTGGACGGGCCCTGGTTCAGCCTGTTGTTGGGTTTCGCCGTAAACCGTTGACGAAGACGAAGACGATAAAAGTTTGTCAACGCTATTGACCAAAATCGTGATTGGCAAGTAGGGTGTCTACTGTCGTAGCCGATAAGAAAGATGAACGGATATGAGAAGTAATGACTCCCGTCAATGGAGAACCCGCGGACTGGGCCGATAATGCATGGAATAATAGGGGTTGATTATGAGTAAGCCATTTGAGTTTGGTGGGCTTCATCACCTTGCGCTGGTCTGCAAGGATATGCAGCGTACAGTCGATTTTTATACGAATATTCTGGGAATGAAGCTGAACAAAGGGTTTGATCTGGACGGTGGTTACGGTCAGCACTTTTTCTTCGATATGGGCGATGGCCAGGAACTGGCATTCTTTTGGTTCAATGATGCTGGCAGTGCGAAGCCGGGTGTGGCATCAGCTGCCAATCTAGTCGCTTCGGGCAACGGTACAATATCGTCGGCCCATGGTTCCATGAACCACGTGGCGTTTTCTGTCTCAAAGGACAAGATCGACGGTTATCGGGAAGAGCTGGTTTCCCGCGGTGTTGATTGTTCTGAAGTCGTTAACCACGATGACGTGATCACGGGTGATGAAAAACGGTCCTCAGATATGCCAACGGAGAAAACCTGGCTTCGTTCGTTTTACTTCTTTGACCCAGACGGCATTATGCTGGAGTTTTGTGCAACGCTGTCGAAGGGCTTGCAGGTCGCAGATCTACCAGTGAATGAAAAGGGTATTAAGGCTAATGGCCAACTT
This sequence comes from Gammaproteobacteria bacterium, assembly GCA_012961165.1. Classification (GTDB taxonomy): domain Bacteria; phylum Pseudomonadota; class Gammaproteobacteria; order Pseudomonadales; family Azotimanducaceae; genus UBA9659. Next base: position 6,420 of record DTZW01000270.1, read on the forward strand.
ATAACGGGAACGGTGTGACTCCCATCGATTCCGCGATTGAAGGTGTCGATGGCAATGCGCCGAATTTGAGACAAGGAGATAGCCTATGAGTGATGTTGAAGCGCTAATGAATGTCGATACACAAAGGCGGGTTGCAATGGTTTCCGGTGACGTGGTTGCGCTGGGTGATTATCTGGCCGATGACCTTAGCTGGACGCATTCTTCAGGCAAGACGGATTCAAAAGAAAGTTTTCTGGCGGTGATGGCCAGTGGTACGACGGTTTATCATTCATTGGATGTGAGAGACACCCAGGTGCGCATTTTTGGGGATATCTTTGTCCTTGAAGGTGTTGTCTTCGGGGAAGTTACAAAAGATGGGTTGGATAAGAAACTCGTCAATCGGTTTATAGCGGTCTGGCAAAAACGTGAGCGTGACCTATTCCAACTGCAAGCGTGGCAGTCCACAGGACTAGGGTAGGGCGATGGACTTTATTGTAGTAGTAACATTTGCAACCACCCCGGATAATCACGGAGAAGCTCTTCAGGTTCTGGATGAATATATCGAGAGCTTCCTGAGTATACAGCCAGGCTTTATCGACAGCAGGCTCAATGAGCGGGAAGATCGCGGTGGCTATCTTCACTTTGCCCGCTGGAGAAACGAATCTGATTTCAGGGCGTTTGCAGAGAAAGCGAAAAATCACCCGCTGCTACCAAAAATTCGTCAGTTCGATGCCAGTGCAACCTTTTACCAGACTGTACGTCACTATACTGGTCCAGCCGTTGATTGAGCTTTAATTCGGCCCAGAACATCACTACCCCTATGTGAAAGAAAGATACCATTTGTGCAATGAACTGGTAGATAAGTGTTTTGGACAGGCACATTGAGCGGCAGAAGGACTGTGCTGGGCTCGAATAGTATCGCCAATAAGGCCTTGTTGCCTTGCGCCGCGGCCTCGCCTGGGTGAGTCCAGATTGGCCTGCGCTGAAAATTCCTGTAAACAGTACAGGTCACTCTATGCTCCAGGGCCTCATGGGAATTCTACTTACCGATACACCAAAACGATACGGACTGGTTTCCGTCTTAATGCACTGGCTAATAGCGTTGACATACCTTGGTTTGTTTTGTGTTGGCTGGTATATGGTGACGCTCGATTACTACGACCCGTGGTATATCGCTTTACCTCACTGGCATAAGAGCATCGGTATGTTGCTTCTGGTCATTGTGCTGTGTCTGGGTGTCTGGCGATTGACGGTAAATAAGCCATCAAGCCTGGAAACCCATTTGGCTTGGGAAGCGAAAAGTAGCCGGATCGCACATTGGCTGCTTGGTATCGGGGTTCTGGTTGTACTGGTGTCGGGCTATCTTATCCCAACGGCCGAGGGCCGCGGTATTTCGGTATTCAACTGGGGAACATTCCCCGCTGTACTTAGCTTGCCTGATCAGGAGGACATCTCGGGACTGATTCATCGATACGTTGCTTACTTTATATTGGGGCTTAGTGTCGTGCATGCAGGTGCTGCACTGAAACATCACTTTATTGACAAGGATGACACGCTGCGTCGTATGCTGCGTATCTCTATTAACCGGAGCTAATCATGAAAAAGGTAATTTCGTTGTGCCTGGTATTTTTGTTTTGTGTCACTGGTCTGCAGTCCCATGGAGCGGAGTACGTTTTCGATAAACCAGGTCAGCATGTGTTTATCACTTTCAAGGCAAGCCATCTTGGGTTTTCCTATATTCTGGGTCATTTTGAAGATTTTAATGGCACGTTTGCATACGACCCTGACAAGCCTGAGGATTCAATCGTTCATGTAACCATTGATGTCAAGAGCCTGGATACAGATCATGCGGAACGCGACAAGCACCTTCGAGGATCTGGCTACTTTGACGTAGAGACTTATCCGTCGATTACCTTTGCCAGCAGCAGTTACGCAGGTAGCACGACCAGTGGAATATTGATGGGCGAATTGAACTTGCGCGGTGTCAGTAAAACGATTGCTATTGATGTCAGCAAAATTGGCGAAGGTGACGATCCCTGGGGTGGTTATAGAAGTGGCTTTGAAGGAAGTGTGATTCTTGATGCAGCTAGCTATGGCCTGCCTGCCTGGATAGGCGATGTCGAAGTTTACCTTGTTGTGGAAGGCGTTCGGCAGTAATGGGTTTCGGGAGTATATGCTTAGGAATTCTGGATATGAATGAATCAGGTGCGAGAGCAGAAGACTTCAATCTGCTAGACCCGACGACTTTTTGAATGGACATTCGTTTTCTAACGATGACGTGAGTCATCATACCGAGTGAGGTCTGTTCAAAGACTCGCTTGAATCGCTGAGCCTAAGTCAGGGAGCTATCCTGCTGATAAGCTCATTAGCCTGCAGGTCCTTCCACGTGGAAAAGTTTATTGTAAATGGACCACTGCCCCTCAACTCTCAGCAGGGATAATGTGTCCAGAAATGTCATGCCAAGATAGTCATCACGGACACGGGTTATTGCTGTATCACCAGCGATATCGATTGAAATTATATCCAGCCTTGCCGCTTCACCTTTTTCCTTCGCAGAAGGTTGTTGGCTTGAAACGAAGCCTGCAAATTCCACCACAGACATTTCATGCAATCCGTCTTCCAGATAACCCGTTATTTTTGCATTCGGATGAAAGGCAGCATGGGTTTTCTCAGCGTTGGATTCATACATACAATCGAAGTAAGTCTGAACTGTTTCCTTGATTTGTTGTTCGTCACTCATAATTCAATTTCCTCAAGTCATTAATATTTACGCGACGAAGTTTAACGCGTCTAAAAATCGACAATTCGTTCAGCAATGCCTAAAATTGTTAACGATAATTCGTGTTTGAAAATGCGTATTCGAGATCAATCTATCGGCAACTCACGCAACGGTTTCCAGCCGCCCTGGATAACCGATCTCTAAAGATTGAATTCTTCAACCTTGAACTGTCTCCAACGCATTGGCTGAATCTGCCCTAAGTTTAAATGGCATAGCGTTAGCCTTCAAATTTCTCCGCAAATATAAGATCGATGATGATGGCTCTAGCCATCGCCAGCTTTAGTTGGATCCCTTCGCCGGAAATACCGCCCTGGAATGCAGAAAAGAAAATGGCTAAGGACATGGCAACGATGGCTAGCTGGTCGTTTTCAACGAACCCCAGCCCAGGCGTAGGCAGGGTGTTTTTTTGATCTCAAGGTGAATTTTATCCGATGACTAAATTGCGCCCGGCGACCATGTTGGAAAGTTTGCGGAAAGCGGTTTCCCGGGAAAGATACTTCATGCCACAATCGGGTGCGACAACCAGTCGTTCCGCAGGTAAATACGCCAGGGCCGCCTGAATCCTTTCGGCTACTATTTCGGGTGTCTCTACGGTTTCATCGCGAAGGTCGATAACACCGACATGGACACGTTTCGAAGGTAGCCCCAGAACCAGGTCAAGTTTAAGCTTTGGCTGTGCGCATTCGATAGATATTTCATCTGCTGCTGAGGCATCCAGTTCATCCAGAAAAGCGTAGCCCGCAGGCTTGTCTGCAACATGTTTGCCGTATCCAAAACAGACGTGCAGGACGGTAGTGCCTGTTGCGCCCTGCAGCGCCCGGTTAATAGTTTCCACTGCGTATTGACTGGCCGCTTCTGGTCTGGCTTGAACGTAAGGTTCGTCGAGTTGGATGATGTCTATGCCTGCAGCAAAGAGTGCCTTGAGTTCTTCGTTAACCGCTTCCGCATAAGCCATCGCCAGAGACCCATCATCTGGATAGTAGTCATTTTGTGCCTGTTGGGTCATCGTGAAGGGGCCAGGCAGGGTCAGTTTGATTGGTTTGTCAGTATGCGCCTTAAGGAACTCGACGAAAGGGAGTTCGACAGGCCCTGATCGTTTAACCTCTCCAGTGACCCTGGGTACGGGTACAGCTTTGCCGGTTCTATCTATCGCTTCGCCGGGATGATCAAGATCAATTCCTGAGAGTGCATTGGCGAAACGATTTGAATAGCTCTCACGGCGCATTTCACCATCTGTAACAATATCTACACCGGCGCGGTGCTGGTCGTCTAGTGCGATCAACGTTGCGTCATTTTGTGCCTCCTCAAGATACTTGGACTCTATTCTCCAGAGATCATTTAGCACGACACGCGGTGGCAGTGATTTACCCAGACGGGATTTATCGATAAGCCAGTTTGGTTGAGCGTAGCTGCCTACGAGGCTTGTGGGTAATTTTTGAAGCGACATTTGTTCTTCCTGTATATGCATCTTTAGTGAGTTAAATCAAAGATGACTTTCAATTATTAGTCAAACTATCTCACAGAAACGTGCTGCGTCAACTAAACGGCGGTAGGCTGACTGGTGGTTTGTGCAACAAATTCACTAGAGCAATGCACCCTGAATCCTGTAACATGATAAGTCAAATAATTTGACAGAAAACTATTCTCCATGAATGAACAAGAGTTGATCGATCGCCTGACGTCACTCGCCCCGATGTTGGAAGAGCATGCGGGCGAATCGGAACGCCTTCGTAAGCCAGTAGATAGCGTGATGAAAGCTATTGAAGACACGCAGGCTTATCGCTATTTCGTACCAAAAAAATATGGTGGGTTTGAGTTCGGACTTGAGGGTTTTATGGATATTGCTGTGGCTCTCGGCGCCGCAGATATTTCCACGGCCTGGGTCGTGACTTTTTGTATGGAGCATAATTGGCTAATAGGCCTTTACAACCAGCAGGCACAGGATCATATCTTTGGCCAGCAGCCCTATCTTATCGCCCCTGGGGCCCTCGCTCCTCAAGGTAAGGCAACCAAGGTTGACGGTGGTTATCGCCTGAGTGGGCATTGGGAGTGGGGTACCGGTGTAATGCACGCTGACTGGGTGCTCGTAGGCGCGTTAACAGAGCACGATGGTCCGCCCGAGCTTTGTATGTATGCCCTGCCAATTGCTGATGCGAAAGTGGTTGATACCTGGCAGATGTCCGGCATGGTAGGCACCGGCAGCAATGATATTGTTGTGGAAGATGCGTTTGTACCTGGTTTCCTGCGACAAAATTTATCGGAGATGCGGGCAGGTGACAGCCCTGGTGCGCAATATCACCAGACGCCGACTTTTAGGATGCCTATGCTACCCGTGCTTGGGCTTACAGCGGCTGGCCCGGCAGTAGGCTGCGCTAAACAGACAGTGACTCGTTTCAAGGAGCGCATGCAGGAGAGAGCCGTCTATGGTACGCAGGACAAGCAGTCCGAGCGTGCCCTTGCACAGTCAAGGCTGGCCCATCTGACGGTTCGTGCGCAGACCGTCGAGACAAACCTCAAGCGCATTGCAAAGGATGTCGCCAATTGGGGTGAATCTGGTGAAGTTTGCCCTGATCTTGAGCGCGCTGAACTCAGGGTACGAATCGGTCATGTAGTACGTGAATCAAGAAATATCGTCAGAGAAGTCGTTGAAGTTAGCGGGGCTCATGCGCACAACCTTTCGAACCCCCTTGGCCGAGCACTTCGTGATCTTGAGACCCTATCCTGCCATACTGTATTTGACCTGGATATCGCGACAGAGTCCTATGGCAGGCTGTTACTCGGGTTGCCTTCAAATTCACCGCTATGACATCAGAGGCTATAAAAAATGGCTCCCCAGCCCAATATACGAAAAAGGCCTCGCCGATCCATGGGTATATTTGCCGAGCTTGTTAAAGCCATTGATTGGTATGACGTGAGCCTGCAAAGCATTCTGGCCGGGCGGGGTATACAATCATTTAACCGTACCCAGTCAGTGATGCTGATCCACATCGCCGAGGGGATTACCAAACCCTCTGAGATTGCCCGTGATATGGGGGCCACACGCCAGAACATTCATGCCATGGCAAAACCCTTGATTGATGCACACATCATCAAAGTAGTTCCTGATCCCGACGATGGTCGTTCGAAGCAGTATGCATTTTGTGAAGATTCACTGGAACTGCGTGACATGGTTCTTCAACTGTTGAAGTATTTGGACAGGAAACTTGGCGAGCGAATTGGTAAAGATGACCTCAAGGACTTGAAGAGGGTACTTTCCGTCGACTGGGGCGAGATCATCGTCCAGGCGCCATGAATCGAGCCTAACTGGCTCCTTTCCCGGGTTAACCCGACGGATGGTCCTGAATAGCCGGGTTTTAGTCAAACTACTTGACTAAATTGTCGATGTTGGCAGAATCAAATCGTCATACCAATTAAATGTGGGGAAGATATGCACGCTAAATCACTTAATTCAATGTTGTTTGTAGCGATCGCGCTACTTTCTGGGTGGGCGAATGCCGCGGAAGTTCTGGAAGAGGTTGTAGTAACAGCCACGAAACGAGCCACAAACCTACAAGATGTGCCGATTTCGGTCGGTGTAGTGACCGGCGAGTTCATGGAAACCTTCGATATCAAAGACATGAGCGACCTACAGAATTTCATTCCTGGTCTGCAGGTGCAGCAGACATTCGGCAGCTGGGCTGTCCGAATTCGAGGACTTGGCTCTGGTATTACTAACCTCGCATTTGATTCGTCAGTGCCTGTATATGTTGATGACGTTTACTGCGGCCGCGGTAAGTGTATGGAGTCAGCCTTCCTCGATGTGGAGCGACTCGAAGTGGCGCGGGGTCCTCAAGGTGCACTCTTCGGTAAGAGCACTATAGCCGGTGCTATCAGCGCGATCAGCGCAAAACCAACCGACGAATTCACAGCTGAGTTCAGGCTGGGAGCAGAACTTGAATACGGTGGCTACCAGGCCAGCGGTTTTATTTCAGGCCCCCTCTCCGACAGTGTGCGTGCAAGACTTGCCTTTAAAACTGCCGACCTGGATGGTTATACGGACAACATTTTTCTCGACCGGGAAGACGGCGACAAGGAGGTTAATGTTGTCCGACTGGGTATCGAATGGGATATCTCAGACGAAACGTCCCTGTACGTGAAAATTGAATCCGGTGAATCCAACACAGAAGGCAGAAACAATCAGCTGGTTCAGCCCGGTCTAATGTCTCTGTCCACCACCGACCCGCTGGCTGAGTACAAAGACGACGACATTCGTAGCGTCAGCACCGGTACAGGAACCGAAGATTTCTACGATTACGATTGGAACTCCGTTACCGTCAAGCTGGAAACGACCTGGGCAGACCACCAGATTATGGCAGTATTCGGCCACTGGGAATATGAAAACGAATGGTGGCTAGATGTTGATGGCCATCCGGAAGCTATCCTCAATACAGCCCTGTTTGACGATTACGATCAGCAGACCGCTGAACTCCGCATACTTTCCCAGACGGGTGGCACTGTCGAGTACATCGCTGGCCTCTGGTACCAGAAGTCTGATCTGACAACTCGTCAGTTCTCACCGTTCCATCCGCTGTTCTGGCAGGCAGCAATCGGTTTACCGATATCTATCGGCGTGAATATTCCGCCCCTGGCTAATGCATTTTTGTACGGTACCGGCATGGACCGTAACTTCTCCCGTGAAAGCGAAGCCTATTCTATATATGGCCAGTTGACTTGGAATATCAATGATCGACTACGTGCGATATTCGATCTACGCTACACCGATGATGATCAGGACGCGGTTGGCAACGCCTGGCCACTGTTGTTCAGCAATCCGGATGTGTTCAATCCAGAGCGAGTAACCCGAAACTCTCCTGGTCATGCAACGGAATATCTGTTTTCCCAGAATCGTAAAGACGACAGCATGGACCCATCTGTTCGAATCCAGTACGACGTCAACGATGACATGATGATTTACTTCGGTTACGCAGAAGGTTCCAAGTCCGGTGGTATGAAAGCCAACGATGCCAACCTGGGCAATCAGTTGATGCAGCGTGCAGCCGATACTGCTTATCTACAGCAATTCTTTGGCGTCGCGGCAGTAGATCCGACAATTATTGCGTCAGGTCTCACGGTTAAGTCAGGGAATGGCATCTTTGATTTCGAAGATGAAGAAGCGGAGAGCTTTGAACTGGGTTTCAAAACCAGCCTTGGTGAAGGCTCAGCGACATTAAGTGCCGCCTTGTTCACGACAGAATTTAAGAACCTTCAAACTTCTAACTATGACGGCACTCAGTTCATTATAGGTAACGCCGGTAGTGCGACTGTAAATGGCATCGAAGTTGAACTCAGCTGGCAGGCAACGGCAAACCTGAGACTGCACGCATCAGCTTCCTGGATCGATGCAGAATATGACGACTTTGCCGGCGCTCAGTGCGTCGAAGACTCTAGCGGTGCGGTAGCAAACGCTGACTGTGATCCAGCTACTGGGACTGAGAATCAGAAAGGTGAGCCTTTGGAACGCTCACCTGATATGGAAATAAACCTCAGTGCACTCTGGGAATCCCAGATCACAGATACGTTGCTCTTGAAAGCTTCTGCCTCAGTTTACCGATCCGATGATTACTTCGTTCAACCAACCCAGGCTGCGTACGCGACTCAGGATTCTTTTACCAAGTGGGATGCAAGAGTCGCTGTTGCGGCAGCGGATAATCGCTGGGAAATTGGAGTCACCGGCAGGAACCTCGGCGACGAGATGGTCATCAACCACGCCTACAACATTGCCGGCAGCCAATTCCGTGCACTTGGCGTTGGCAAGTCAGTCACGCTCGAGGGCGTACTGCGCTTCTGATGAAATATCAGTAAAAAAAGGGTCCCAACAGGGACCTTTTTTTTGGCTTACTGCCGAGTAATTGCCGGGGTTGAAGCCGTTCATGCGCCACAGGTCCAATCACGTTATGGTTTCATTCGGCCGCTTTCAATATCGTTACAAGAGCCTGTGCGTGTTCTGCGGCCTTAATTCCCAGAGGGGTTAAATAGCCACCATCAAGTTGCGTCGTAAGACCGGATTCAAACAATCTTTTGGCAGATGCAATCCTTGCCGGTGAGGCTACTTGATGTATCTTCAGGCCCATCTGTGAGCTGCCGAGTTCAAATAGATTTAACAATTCAACGTCTGCAGCAAACTCCTCGTCTAACTTCACTGATAACCCTCTTTTATTGCCCTGAGCCTTGGTTGTAACCTCTGCCTGCTTGCAAGGCAAGAACTTTGTCTGAGCGAACTCAGGTATGGCCGAATGCCAGCATTGCGTCGGCGACCTTGATGAATCCAGCGATGTTAGCGCCGGCGAGATAGTCGACTCCATCCTTGTTTTTACCATACTCGACACAGCTGTTGTGGATTGTGGTATATCTGCTTATCCGCAATATAAGGGAATACGGTTTCCGCTACCTCGGCTAACGCCTGGTGAAATTCTTGTTCGCCAGGGTTGCGTTTCTCAACACCCGCGATGAAACGTTTAAGGTAGACATCGGTTTTGTTTGCTGAACACGTGGCCGTTCTATGCCCTTTTCTATAATGATGGATCGTGTCGATCGTTAGACCTGGGGACTAAATTCGAACGAGCAATAAAGCATCGCCATGCGCAGTTATCCTACATGGCGGTTCGGAGTTTGGCTAGCAGGGGAGGTACAGGCAGGAGAGGTTCAGTCCCAGGGTTTAACCAGGACTTTTGCCTGGTCATTAGGGGTCGCTAGAGATTCAAAGGTCGAAGCAACACCGTCTAAAGATGTTCGACCAGTGATCAGCGGTGCAACATCGAATTTACCTTCAGCGATGTAGCGAAGGCTCTGAGTAAACTCTTCCATCGACCAGCCCAGCAGGAAATGCAGTCTGAGTTCTTTGTTAATAGCGATGAGTGGACGTATATAGTCCTGTTGCAGGCACACACCAACGATCATTATCTTCGCGTTCTTTGGTGCACCGAGAAAGATCTGGTCGATCATGCCAGGAATGCCGACGCACTCGAATATGACCACTCCCTCCCGTTTTCTTAGAGCAGGCTCCCGGTAAGGGTCGGTATCCGAGGGATCGATCACGATATCTGCACCGATCGCTTCTGCCAGTTTTCTGCGACCCGGTGAAAAGTCTGAAACAATAATCGGGCCGGTATTAATCTGTTTCAATGCCGTGATGATCGCCAGGCCAACAGGCCCTGCACCGATAATCAGTATGGCTTCTTTTGCTGACAATTGCGCCTTGTTAACAGCATGAAGGCCAACCGCCATAGGCTCCGTCAACGCTGCAAGGTCTGCGTTACATCCGGAGGGGACAGGTACAATCAATGATTCGGAGAGCAGCATATATTGCGCAAAGCCGCCCGGTATCTTGTCGGAGTACCCGACCGCTTCCGTTGGTTCTCTTAACAAAACAGGCGCTGCACAGACCAGTTGGCCCGGCGCGACGCTGCCCTCTGTATTGGGCCCATAGTCGACGACTTCGGCACAGAATTCGTGACCCAGTATGACGGGGTTGAATGTCGTTAACTTGAATGCCCCGCCGGCTTCCCTGCTGGTGTTGACAAAATCTTCCGTGTGTCGTGCCGCATGTAAGTCACTGCCGCAGATTCCACAGGAGATAGATTTGACCAGCACCTCGCCTCGCTGGGGGACAGGATCAGGTTGTTCTATCTTCGTCAGAACACCTCGTTCCATGGTGACCGCCTGCATTAGAGTATGACTCCGGCTGATTGAAGGGGTTTAATATCTGTCTTACTGTAGCCGAACTCCGCCAGGATAGTCTTTGCATGTTCACTGAGGCGGGGTGCAGGTGAGCGAATACCGGTATTGTGGCTCGAAAATCGCGAGCTGCGGTTCACGTGTCTCATGCTTCCGGCCATCGAGTCCTCGAAGGTCTTGATGACTTGATGGGCCTGAATCTGCGGGTCTAACAATATGTTGTCGGGGTCCAGCACGACACCAAAGGGGACATCTTCACTGGTCAGGCGTTCCGCCAGTGGCGCTGTTTCCCAGGTGCCGATCTGCACGAGCAGTTCCTGGTAGATCTCTGAGTAATGAGCGTACATGGACATCAGCTCCTGAAATCGGGGATCTTCTGCCCATTCCGGTTTGCCAACCGCCCGGGCCAGGCCGTGAAACTCATCGAGCTGAAGTGTCATGAACGTAATATGGCCATCCTGGGTAGGGACGGTCTGGTACAGCGATGTCAGATCACCGCCTTCTGAGTCAGGTTTGTCTACAAACGATTGATCGAGCATACAATCCGGCCAAATAAAGTAGAGGCTGGCCTCCAGCATGGACACTTCAACGTGTTGACCCTTACCAGTGTTTTTTCGATCGTACAGCGCTGCGGTGATGGCCTGAGCCATGGTCAGTGAAGTGACCTTGTCGCAAATCATCATTTTGATTAGACCCGGTTCACCATTTGTTGTCTGGGCCGAAGCGAACCCAGCATAAGCCTGGATAACTGGGTCATAGACACGTCTTCGAGAGTAGGGTCCTTCGGCGCCAACACCGCTGATGGAGGCATAGATCAGTTCTGGGTTTATTTTCTTCAGGTCGTCATAACCAATGCCGAGTTTCTCAACGACGCCAGGTCGGTAGTTTTGTATGCAGATATCAGCCCGTGCCGCAATTTTGTTGACGATCTCTATTGCTTCTGGCTTACGTAGATCCAATGCAATAGATTCCTTGTTTCGATTGATAGATGAAAACAGGCTCGACACGCCACCGTTGATAGCCCCTGCCATACGCATGGAATCTCCATTGGGTGATTCCACCTTGATGACACGTGCACCCTGATCCCCCAGGATACTGGTGGCGAGGGGGCCGGAAATAACACTGGTCAGATCAAGAATGGTGACGTCTGAGAGAGGACCAGGCACCTAATCTTCCTTGCCGGACGTCCGGTAGTCGCCAAACTTGCCATCCCTCTTTGACAGCGCATCCGTCAACCCAGCGGCGAGTTCTTTGAAGTGAGCTCTTGTCGATTTTGTGTGGAAAGCAAGGGCCTGTATCTCGGTTCCTTGCCTGATCGCGGCTCTCATGCCCATCAAGTCCATCTGCCGATGAACAGCACGTTTGTTCATTTGCTCGATATCAGGTGGGATCTTTGCGATCTTTGCGGCAACTTTCATGACCTCGGCTTCAAGCTCGTCGACCGGGAATGCTCGATTGGCAAAACCGTAGTTCGCCGCATCTGTGCCACTGATAGCGTCACCGGTAAGCATCATTTCCATAGCGTTTCTCATGCCTACCACCCAGGGGAAAAACTGGTTGTCCGGTGGGCTCATGCTTCTAACAACGGGGTAACCAATCTTTGCATCTTCGGCGACGTAAACCAGATCACAGGAAGTGGCCAGTTCAGTGCCTCCGGCTAGGCAGTATCCATGCACCTGTGCGATGACAGGTTTTGCGAGATCCCAGACCCTGAAGGCACCTTCTACGACGTGCCGGGCCCAGCTGCCGTCTCCGCCAGCTGTATGGAAAGGTCGATCTTCGTCACTGTTTCCCTTCAGGTCATATCCGGCGCAAAACGCTTGGCCAGCACCACGAATGATAGTCACACGGATGGCATCATTATTGTCGTTGGCCTCAAGGGTGCCATAGATTTCGCCACGTATTACGTTGTTAAGTGCGTTACGGGAGTCAGGACGGTTCAGGGTGATGCGGGAAACACTTTCAAGCGGTGAATCCACAATAATATGTTGGTAGTCAGTCATACTCTTTACTTGCCTGATGGATTATCGAACGAGTTTGAAGCAGCCACCCACAATTTGCAAAGAGCCTTCAGCGGGGCGGAGTAAAGAGCCCTCAGCGGCCCTAAATAAAGAGCCTTCAGCGGCCCTAAATAAAGAGCCCTCAGCGGGGCGGAGTAAAGAGCCCTCAGCG
>DTZW01000271.1 GCA_012961165.1 Gammaproteobacteria bacterium
AGGGCCGGTGTCTGCTTGGCCGACGAAAGCGCTGCTCTTCACTGAGTGAAGCAAAAGCGCCATCATACTGTGTCACGATCTGTTCCCCGTATTAGCTTTCATCTCGTCACCCGTTTGCTGCAAGACGTTAGCGGCGTCACTCTGATACGGGACGTCCGCTGGGCGGCCACAGGCCATCGAAATACCCCTGCCAGCTCAAGATATTCCAGACAGATGTGCCGAGCAAACCGCCCACACCTGCTGAATAGTTATTTTAAACCGCCTTTTTGCCTCATGGCAAAAGTACCCTGAGCAAGAAATTTTGGATTAATTTATCTGGAGATGCTTTGTAGACACCGGATGGTCAATGACTGTATTGATGTTGAGCTGCTGGCTTGCGTATCACCTCGAACGAATCATTGACACCTTATGTGCAGGGTAGCTGGACTTGAACATGCGAATCTCTTATCTTGATTGCTGCAATCAAGTTTAACAGGAAGCGATCATGGAGCTTGTGGAGAGATCTGGTAGCGGTTGTGTGGTGACAGAGTCGCCAAAAACGAGTCCGCTAGTAGAGACAGGTGCGAGAGAGTGCTACACATGAGCACAATGTCCGAGTACGAGGTTCCAGAATTCCTTAAACAACGAATTGACCGTTTGGAGTCCAGGTCAGATATTCGTGACCTGGCGTCTGATTATTGCCACGGTTTCGACAAACGTGACTATGATCGTTTCCTTTCAATCTGGTGGCCGGACTGCGCCTGGGATATCGGGCCGCCGTTCGGCAGCTTTACAGGTCATGAAGGCATTCATACAGCAGTCCAGGAAGTGCTGTGGCCGGCATGGAAGGAATCCCATCATCTGACAACCAATCTGCGAATCGAATTCATTGATGCCGACAATGCTGAAGCCATGTGTGATGTTGATTGTATGGGGCTGCTGACAGATGAGACTGAATGCACGATTGTCGGTGCTACCTATTACGATACGCTGCAGAGAAGAGAAGGCGTATGGAAGATCGCAAAGAGAAAAGTCACGATCCACTATTTTAATCCGGTGCCAGGGGCGGTGTTGAATGCTCCGAAGTAGACCAAAGAATTTGACGACGGGCTGTCCAGCCGATAAGAGTCTGTCCAAGTGCTACAATTATTGAGAGTAAACAAAACTAAAAAGAGAAGTTCCAAGAGGGGACCATCATGAAGAAGAAATTAGTAGTCACAGCAGCGGCCCTGCTTTCTGCACTCAGTTTTTCATCCGGCTCATTTGCTGAATCACCAGCGCTCGAAGAAATCGTCGTTACGGCCCGAAAGCGGGCAGAGAATCTGCAAGATGTCGGCGTGTCAGTGAGCGCCTTGAGTCAGACTGAAATTGATCGGCAGTTTGCACGTGACATAACGGATCTGGCGAACATCTCACCAAACCTCATCATTGATGATACGGCGCAGGGCCCTGGCGGTGTCGCCGCGATCTTTCTACGTGGAGTCGGAGTGGCCGATGTAGAAAAGAACTTTGACCCGGCAGTCGGTGTGGTAGCTGATGGCATATTCCTCGGTGCAAACTCAGGCTCGCTACTGCGAAGTATCGATATCGCCAGTATCGAAGTACTGCGTGGCCCTCAGGGAACACTCTTCGGCCGAAATACAATTGGGGGTCTGATAAACGTTAAGCGAACTCAGCCTACGAAAGAAACGGGTGGCAAGTTCCGTGTTGGTGCCGAGGACTATGACACGCACTATGCTGATGTCGTCCTGAACCTGGGTAATGGTGAAGACTTCGGCATCAAACTGACGGGGGCCATACGTGATCAGCGCGAAGGTTTCTATACCAACTACACCCGCGGTACGGATGAAGGCAGCAACGACTACAGCAGTTTTGGTGCGAACATCCTATGGGATGCCACCGATGAGCTGACAGTGGAATACAGCTATCAGGAAGAAAAGATCGATCAGGATACGCCGCCTCTGTTGAACACGGGGCAGAGCCATCATCTGTTCTGTTTTGCCTATGGTTATTGCTCGCCTTCACAGGATTCTACCATTACCGGCGATCGCTACGGCGTCATGCAGGTGGGTTACCGCCCGGGCGGAACACCATCATCCCCCGAAGCACCTTTCCAGGCGTCACTGCCTGCTGACCTGGTGCCGGCTAAATTGAAGTCGACTTTTGATTCTGAATCACACACGCTGGAACTCGGTTGGGATGTGTCTGACAGTATGCGCGTCGATTACATCTATGGTCGCTGGGAGTCCGATGAGACGATCCTATCCAGCTGGGACGGTACGCCGGAGATGCTGTATGGTACGGACCGCCCTGCCCAGTATGAGCAGGACAGTCACGAATTGCGCCTGACCTATGATGCCGGTGGCGCTCTCAGTGTTGTTGCTGGAGTCTATATCTGGGATTCGGAATACGCCATCCAGTTGCAGAGCTACATCGGTTTTGCCGCACCCGGTTTGATTCTGGACCTGGCTCAGTTCTCAGAACAGGATACCGAATCTCGCGCCATCTTCTTCGAAGCTGACTACCGTGTGACCGAAGATCTGAAGCTGAGTATCGGCGGCCGGTACACCAAAGATGAGAAAGAGTCTCGTCAGTTCGGCATGGTCAATACCGCTCTAGCAGCCGGTGGTCATCCGTCTGAAGAGTGGAATGAATTCACTCCAAGGGTAACCGTTACATACAATGTCAGTGATAACATGATGATGTATGCGACCTTTTCCAATGGTTATCGCTCCGGTGGTTTCAACGGCCGTGTCGGCAATCTGATCGAGGCCATCGAGCCCTATGATCCTGAGACTGTCGACAACTACGAGATCGGTCTCAAGTCTGAGTTGATGGATAATCGTCTTCGATTCAATGCCAACGTCTTCTTCATGGATTACGACGACAAGCAAGAAGAGCTGCAGTTGCCAGATAACAATGACACCGGTCAGAAAACCGTCGTGACTAACGCCTCGACAGCTGAGATCAAGGGTGTGGAAATCGATATTCAGGCGTACCTGTATGAAGGTCTCACACTGCGCGCCAATCTGGGTTACCTCGATACGTCATATGATGAGTTCGGCTATACCGCGTTGGACGGCAGTTTGGTCGACCTGTCGAACCTCGAATTCCGACGCGCACCTGAGTGGACGGGTACGATAGATGCAACCTTTGAGTGGGAGATCCCGATCGGTAC
>DTZW01000272.1 GCA_012961165.1 Gammaproteobacteria bacterium
TCTGATGACCTCTGCACCCATGTCAGAGAGCAACATCCCGCAAAATGGTCCCGGGCCGATGCCCGCAAGTTCTATGATTTTAGTACCTGTTAAAGGTCCCATGTGACTGACTCCACTCTAATTGGCAAAGCTGTATTTAGTCACATCCAAATTTGCAGGGCAAACGAAGGGTTAATGATTGATCAGCAGATGAGGTGGCGATCAAGATGGGCTATCATTGCCGCCCCCCGTCTATCCACTAGAATAAGCGAATCCCAAGACCATGGACCTGCTAGAACACATTGAAATTGAACCTCCTGTCCCCGCCCGCTCAACTGTCATCTGGCTGCACGGCCTGGGTGCAGATGGTCATGATTTTGAGCAGATTGTGCCAGAATTGAAGCTTCCCGAAGACTCAAGCATTCGATTTATCTTCCCGCACGCACCTGTCCGGCCAATCACCATTAACGATGGCGCTGAAATGCGCGGCTGGTATGACTTTATCCCTCATTCCGAAACAGCTGGTCATGACGACATCATTGAATCGTCAGGCCAGATCGCGGCTTTAATTGATCATGAAATGGAGCGCGGCATCTCCTCACAAAATATTTTGCTGGCAGGGTTTTCCCAGGGTGGGGTCATTGCATTACACACAGGCACGCGCTGCCAGCAAAGAATTGCCGGCATCCTGGCGATCTCAACCTACCTGCATGACTTCACCAGCACGGAAAACGACATGACCGATGCCAACCTTGCTATCCCAATCATGATGGCACACGGCACCCACGACCAGATGATTCCAATCATGCGGGCGGCAACATCACGAGAAAATCTGATCCGACTCGGCTACGACGTCCGATGGTTCGACTACCCAATGGAACATCAGATTTGCCTGGAAGAGGTCGAACAGATTGCGGCTTTCTTCCAGGAAGTCCTGCCGAAATGACGAGAGAAATCCAGCTAATACCAAGCTCTGGTGCCTGGCTTGAGTGTGTACTGGCTAATTTCGATGAGTTCCTCATAGACCATGCGGCTAACGAGCGTAAAGCCTCTTCCATGGCAATGTCACTCGTAGCCCACTACCCCGACAAGCCTGATCTGGTGCGTGAAATGGTAGACCTGGCGTTAGAAGAGTTGACTCATTTCAAACAGGTTATTCGCCTGATGCAGGAAAGAGGCCTTTTCATGACTCCTGACGAGAAAGACCTTTACGTCAACCAAATGCGCCACCACGTACGTGGTGACACGGAAGGTTATTTCCTGGATCGGTTACTGTCGGGCGCGGTTATTGAGGCAAGGGGTGAAGAACGGTTCCGCCGGCTTGCCGATCACCTGAAAGACGAAAAGCTGAAGGTTTTCTATATTGCCCTCGCCAATTCCGAGAAAGGCCACCATCAGTTGTTTCTGCGTCTCGCTTTACAGTATTTCAACGACCAGATTGTAGACAAGCGACTAGCCGAGTGGCTAGTGATAGAAAAAACCGTCATTGAAAGTATCCCTGTCCGCAGCCGTCTCCATTAGCAGACCTTCACCATGAGCCCTTCACCATGAGCCTTTCACCATGAGCCTTTCACCATGAGCATGGGTACGCAGAACGAAGCGGTCACCAAGTACCTGGACCGATATGCAGAAGTGGAAGCTGCTATCAAGCTGCCAGGCAGGCATTATGACTACAGCCTGGTCATTCCTGCGTTTAATGAAGATCACCAAAGTGTGCTCAAAGTGTGGCAACAGATTAAGCCGGGCACCTCTTTCCTCGTCATCCTCGTGGTTAACAGCCATGTTGAGGAAGACCACTCAGCCCGGATGTTGATTGACGGGCTGACCAGCCATCAGCAAATTAGCCAGCTGACAGATCAGGCCCAACTGGTTGAAAAAACTGCCGGTGCCACGGGTCCCGATCTATTGATCATAGATCGTTTCTCCCGCGGCTACAGCATTGATAAAAAACGCGGCGTCGGCCTCGCCCGTAAGATCGGGATGGATATCGCAGCTTCCCTGATTAACCAGGGCGTGGTTTCAGGCAACTGGCTGTTTACCACTGACGCAGATGCACAACTGCCTGAAAATTACTTCAACGTTGAAACCGGTAGCGCTGACGCTGCTTTCATTTACCCTTTTAAACATGTCGCGCAACCAGGTCTGGAATTACCCATGCAGCTGTATGAGCTCAGCATGTTGTATTACGTCGCTGGACTTCGCTGGGCAAACTCTCCCTATGCTTACCCCACTATCGGCTCCACGATCAGCTGCTCACTGGATCGATACGCCGCAGTTCGAGGCTTTCCAAAACGAAACACTGGTGAAGATTTCTACCTGTTGAACAAACTGCGCAAAACCGGTGAGGTCAGACTGGCCGGCGGAGACCCCATCATCATCTCTGGAAGAATCTCAGATCGCGTCCCGATTGGCACAGGCCAGGCGATCAGGGCTATTCATGACCTGGATTCGCCCATCGCGGAATTCACGCTCGAACATCCCAGTTGTTTTTCGCAACTGAAGCGTTTCCTTGAATGGCTGAACGGTATCTCTGTCACGCAGCCAGGACAACTGTCCACTGGTGACCCCAACACCGATGACTATGTCCGACAGATTGGTCTGATTCCACATTACGAGCGCAAAAGGCAGCAGTCCCCAACGCCCGCGGTCATGCGAAAACACCTGAATGACTGGTTCGATGGTCTGAAAACCCGGCAGTTTATCCACCATTTCCGGGATCAGCACTTTGGACGGGTCACCGTCGCAGAACTGGAAAGCACCCCTTTCATGCCAAACGTGAAGGATGAAGCGCATGACCCTGATGCCAGGCTCGATACAATAAGGGCCTCATTACATGCTTTTATCTACCACCAGAACGCCTGTTAAGTGGTAGAATTAGCGCCGCTTTTAGCAGCTAAAGCACTAAAAATGAACAGAATATTCATAGACGGGCAAGCCGGGACAACCGGCCTCCAGATTCACGAGCGATTATCGGTTCGAACTGACATCGAGCTCATCGAGATCGATCCTGCGGAAAGGAAAAATCCTGACGCCAAACAATCAATCATCGACCAGGCTGATGTTGTTGTCCTGTGCCTGCCCGACGATGCGGCCAGGGAAGCTGTCAGGAACACCAAAAACACCCATACCCGTTTTATCGATGCGAGTACCGCCCATCGTGTGAACCCA
>DTZW01000273.1:0-2541 GCA_012961165.1 Gammaproteobacteria bacterium
AAAAAAGCATCAGCAATATTTTCAAAACCAACCGAGCCTGAATCGAAGACTGGCAGATCATCCTGATCTTCATACGGCACGTAGTGATAGGAAAGGCTCGGCACCAATGTCTGAATGTGTTCTTGAGCCTGCCAACTGACCTCGCGCTCGAGAAAAATTTTCGAGTCAATCTCAAATAGATAAATACCGCGGGTCGGGCTTGAGGGCTTGTTGCCTGGCTGATCATGTACGTTGTAGGCAGTGTAGGCATAGGTTAGCTTGGGTGTGACACTCCCATAAGTACGCTCCATTGGCAGCGCAATTACCGGTTGCAGGTCCAGACGCAGGCCCTTGGTCTTATTTGCCACGCTGTGATTAAAATTGACCAGTTCTGAGTCAAACTCGGGGCGTAGTGAAAACCGCGTACTGTCATCACGCAGATAGCCTCCGGCATCTTCAAGATTCAATTCAAACGATTTGTCCCAGTTCATCCGGATACCGGGCAGTCGACTATAAGGCTCATCGTCTTCACTCACACTGCTGTCAAGTGTCTGATAGGCGGATATATCAGCATCGATCTGTAGAGACTCTCCCTCCATAAATATGTCAAAGGGATCGATTGAAAGGTTTACTATCTGGGGAATATACGAGGCGCTGCTGACCTGAAGGTTATCGGAAAGATCATCAAGATAGGCGGCATCTGAGACATAGCCAACATCAGCGTTTAAAGAAAAGTTGGTATCCCAACGCCTGACACCCTGGTTGTGCTCATAACTCCAGCCATAGCGGCTGGTATCCAGCTGGCTATCATTGGGCATGAACTCGCCGCGCACGATGCCACTATATCCCCCGGCTGGAGTTTCACCCAAATAGCGATATTCTCCTGAACCCAGCAGGCCACGATTGGCCATATAGCGTCCTGAGAAGGTGGCATCATGCTGTGGGGCAATATTCCAGTAATAGGGCACTTCGAGATTAAAACCCCAGTAATCTCCAAAACCGATTGTCGGGAACAACAGACCACTCTTTCGCTCATCATTGATCGGAAAACTGAGCCGTGGCGCATAAGCAATTGGTACACCGTAAAAACGCACTTTCAGATGCTCCCCGGTAGCCACACCACTGGCATGATCCAGCGTGAGTTCGCTTGCCTCGATCAATACAGAATCATCGCCTGCTACACACCGCGAATAAATCACATTTTGCAACCGCTCACGATCGTGCCCTTCCAGAAAAAGCACATCGGCTGTAGCTCGGGCCTTGGCCTTGACTTCAACCGGTTCAGACTCAGCGGGTGCTGTATCGTCCGGGTTCCCAATTTGAGCAGGAGTTTGGCCCAGGTTGATAAATTCACCAGTCGACAGACGAATAACATCAGCTGGCTTCAGCGGCGGTCCCTTCACGCTCCCGGGCGCCCCAGCAATGGCAACACTGAAGCCCGCCTGGCCAAATGTCGGTGAAGTGAAATCCACCACTTTGCGCTTGGGCAGGGGCTCTCGTCGAGCCAACTGCAAAGTGACATTACGCGCAGAACCGATCCGGGTTTCAATCTCGAGTTGCAGCGAGTCAGCAGTAATTCGGTCGCCATACTCGCTGTGCAGCACAGCGTTCTTCGCCTTGAGCGAGAGCGTGGTTTTGTCAAAAATGATCTCGTCCGCATATATGCCGCGTGCCCCCTGGGTGGCAAAGGCATTACCTTTAAGCATGAGAGTATCTGCAACAGGCACATCAATCTGATCAGCCTCGAGATTTATTGGCCGCCCCGAAACTTCCTGTGCCACATAGGGTAGGAGATCCGCCGGTATACTGATCAGGTCGGCCTTACAGGTCGTTTCATCAGCAAAGGTAACCGGTGCATCAGCCCACGACTTTGCCGGGAGCAATGCAAAGGCGATAATGAACCCGGCAGTTAGCCTAGCCACAACAGGGGGATCAATCATTTTTTACAAGCTGCTCCGTGGATCGGTCGTAGCGGACAAGACCGTTACGTCATAAATCTCACACTGGCCAGCGCAGCGCGGCAGGTCGACAGACACGGCTGCACATAGTCCAACGTATAAGAGTCAATATTATAGGCAACCCAGCCGGCTGCCGGGAATTTACAAGGATTTATACTACCTCACTCCCAGGGAAGCTTTATGACAATCAGATCGGCAATGATACTCGCAGCCGGAAGAGGCGAGCGCCTCGCGCCGCTGACCGATGCCATTCCCAAGCCTTTGCTCAAAGTCGGGCCGCGGTGTCTGATCGAATACCATCGGGATGCCCTGATCGAGGCAGGTGTCGACCAGATTGTAATCAACGTAGCGCACTTGGCTGATATGATTATTGAACGACTCGGCCATTCAGCCCAAAATGATACCCAGATCTGCTACTCCCGCGAGCCTTCTGAAGCGCTCGAAACCGGTGGCGGTATTCATAACGCCCTACCTCTTATCAAGTCAGATCCATTCATTGTCGTCAATGGTGACATCTGGACGGACTACAAGTTTGCCGACTTGCACAAGCCTTTGACAAAACTGGCTCACCTGGTGTTGGTGCAGAATCCGGACCACAACCCCA
>DTZW01000273.1:2713-3125 GCA_012961165.1 Gammaproteobacteria bacterium
CCATCGCTGCCGGCACCGTCAGTGGCGAAATGTATAGCGGGCGCTGGATGGACGTCGGCAGTCCGGTAAATCTTCGCACAGCACAAACCAAGGCAGAGGAGTTGTTTAAGTCAGGCTCCTGATCTGTAACGACTGCCGATCTCCGTTTAAAGGTCCGCCCGCTCCCAGCCATTGATCTCTTCGGTTTCGATGTATAGATCACCCAGGTCATCGAGCTGATCTACCTCAAGGCCTTCGTCAGCTTCTACTTCATCGCTGATTTTTTCGTGCTGTTGCAAAAGATTGATTGCTGCCCCGACGAAATCACTGCCACTAATGATTCCAACCAGTTGCCCCTCATCGATCACCGGCAGACAACCCTGCTAATGGCCTTGGGGCACCTGTGCTGCCTGTCTGAGGCTCGAACCTGGGG
>DTZW01000274.1 GCA_012961165.1 Gammaproteobacteria bacterium
GACTGAAGGAAGTTGTGCTGTTCTTTCTTCCAACGCTTCCATGGATAACCTGACACCCGGAATGATGTTGCCACCCAAAAACTCCTTGTTCCTGGTAATCGCGCATAGTGTCGTTGCGGTTCCGAAATCAGCGACAATCAGGTTGCGCTTGGGAAACATCGTAACCGCTCCCACAGCGTCAGCGATACGATCTGCGCCGACTTCTTTCGGGTCCCGGTACTGGATTTTCAACCCCGTCTTGATCCCGGGACGCAAAATCAAAGGATCCAAACCGAAGTATTTCTGGCAACAAGCTCTCAGGGAATAAAGCAGATCCGGTACGACACAACAAATTGCCACCTGGGAAATCAAGTCAGGATCAACGTTGTTCTCCCGTAGCACCGAACGGAAGAACACACCAAACTCGTCTGAAGAGCTCTTGGTTTGTGAAGTTCGCCGAAACTGCACCTGAAACTGATCATCCCGAAAAATACCACCAAAAACCTGGCTGTTACCGACATCAAGACAAAGCAACATCAGCTAACTACCTCTACATTATCAATCAAACGAACCGGGCCAGCATCGTCACCCATCACTACCGCGCCGAATCGCCGACCACCTTTAGTCACAACATAATCCACCTCAAACCCGGCGAGACCCAATTCCTTTTGAATTTCTTCATCACTCAACATGTTGTTACTCAGCAAGTTGTTGAAAAGCGACGACTTGCCGCGATCGCAGCTCGAAAGGTTCAGGTTTCGGGAACTCATTGCCAGACCGTCTGCCTCCCTAATTATTGGGCACCCAATAATTTCAGTCTCGAGAAACAAGGCCTCTACCATACCTTTTATAAGAGAGAGCTGTTGAAAATCTTTTTCTCCAAAGTACGCATTCTGGGGTTTCACGAGATTTAACAGCTTCATGACAACGGTCAACACGCCCGTGAAATGCCCCGGTCGATTCGCTCCACAAAGCTCCTTGCTAAACTGCTTTTCGTTAACCTCATAGGCATAATCATCGGGATACAATGAATCATAGGTTGGCATGAACACAGCGGACACGCCCGCGGCCTGCAGCAACTGCTGATCAACACTGATTGAATCCGGATAGTTCGCGAGATCCCTGGGGTTATTAAACTGGGTTGGGTTCACGTAGATACTGGCCATAGTGAGGTCTGTTTCATTAAGACTGCGCTCAACAAGAGAAAGGTGTCCCTGGTGAAGTGCACCCATTGTTGGAACGAATCCAACCGAACCTGACACCTCTTTCCTGTAGCCTCGGACCTCTGCAATCGATTTCAAAACCTTCACCCGTAGCTCTCCTCAACCGAAGGGAATGATCCCGCCACTACATCCCCATGGTATCTCTGTACCGACGTACGGATTATTTCATGAACATCCGCATACCTTCGCAAAAATTTAGGCGAAAAGTCAGGATTGGTACCTATAAGATCGTGGAGCACCAGCACTTGTCCATTGGTGTCAGGGCCGGCTCCAATGCCAATGGTCGGAATGCTCAATGATCTAGAGATGCATTCACCTAGATCGTTGGGTACACATTCAAGAACAAGCGAAAAACAGCCCGTTTCTTCCAGCGCTCGGGCATCCGCCGTGATCTTCTGCACGCCGGCTTCGTCCTTTCCCTGCACCCTGTGACCACCAAGGTTGTGAATTGACTGGGGCGTCAACCCAAGATGTCCCATGACAGGAACACCTGCTTCAATGATCTGTCTGATGATGGCAAGCTGGTGGCTAGCACCTTCAATTTTTACCGCATGAGCGCCAGCTTGCATCAGGCGCTGAACTGAATCCATGGCTACTTCCAATCCTTTCGAACAGGAAAGAAATGGCATGTCAGCGACGATAAACTTATCAGGTGCACCCCTGCTAACCGCCGCAACATGCAATTCCATCATTTCGGTCGTGGCATGTATTGTCGAATCAAAACCATGCATTACCACGGCAAGCGAATCTCCGACAAGGAGGCAGTCCACATCCGTGCCATTCAGAATCCCGGCTGACCATGCGTCGTAGCAGGTGACCATGGAAAGGCGTGAACCGTTTTGTTTTTTTTGTTTGAATGTATTGACGTTAATCACGACGTTTCCTCAATCGAGGAACGACTTGCAGCCAACAAGAAATGAGATGCCATCGGCTGATGGCGAAAGACTAGTTTCATAGGTACCTGTCCTTTTTGGATGGATCAAGTCCGAGCTTAAGTGGCGGATTTAGAATTTTGTTTACCAGGTCCCCTATCGTTTCGACTCGAGGCCTGTTGAAGCGAATAGTAGGTAAACATTTAGTTTGTGTCCACCCAACGCTGGGAAATTGACAGTGCCTGGCGATTATGATTTTCTGGCTCGTTTATAGGAACCAAGTATGCTGAAACTACTGATATCTCTGGCCCTCCTGACGTCTTTCCCAATTCACGCCGACCAGTCTGTGAACTGGCTTCGCCAATACCTTGCCATCGACACTGTGAATCCTCCCGGTAATGAATCCAGGGGAGTCGCCTTCCTGGCAAATATTCTTGAACAGGCAGATATCCCGTTCGAAACGGCCGAATCTGCGCCCAACAGGGGAAACATCTGGGCACGTCTCAAGGGCGGTAATAAGCCTGCCCTGATTCTCCTGCACCACATTGACGTTGTCCCCGCCGATGCCAAATACTGGGATGTGCCACCGCTATCCGGCGAGATCAGGAACGACTACATCTATGGTCGTGGAGCTATTGATACCAAGGGCCTGGGCATCGCCCAACTCTCATCGTTTCTTGCGCTGAAAGACAGCGGCCAGAAACTGAACAGGGACGTCATCTTTATGGCGACTGCCGACGAAGAAGCTGGCGGGTTTTATGGTGCGGGCTGGTTACTGGAAAACCGACCTGAGATTTTCGAAGGCGTGGGCTATCTGGTCAATGAAGGTGGTTCGGGCATGTTGCTGGACGACATTCCGGCGTTTAACATCGAAGTTACCCAGAAGGTCCCTTTATGGTTACGACTCACCGCCACAGATATCCCTGGCCATGGCAGCGCACCGCGAGTGACGAGCTCGGTAAAAAGAATTCTCAGGGCCGGTGCCCGAATTGCGGATACCCAATTCGAACGAAGAGCCATACCAGAGGTCCAGGCTTACTTTGCTGCTCTCGCGCCATTCCAGGATGGGGAGCGCCAGGTCATGATGTCCGATATCTCAAGAGCAGTAGACAATGACGCATTCATGTTTACCCTTCAAATGGAGGAGCCATGGCGAGCAGCCTTGCTGAGCAACACCTGTTCACTGACAACACTGAAAGGCAGCAACAAGATCAACGTCGTACCACCGACAGCTGAACTTGAGCTGGACTGCAGGCTCCTGCCAGACCAGGATCCACAGCAGTTTCTCTCTGAGTTGGTCACCATCATCAACGACGACAGCATCGAAATCACCAGGATCATGGGTTTCACGCCAGCCATCAGCAAGACTGACACGCCCCTTTATGATGCGATAGAGAATTCGGTAACCAAAAATAGGGAAAACGCTGTCCTGATCCCAAGTGTTTCAACCGGTTTTACCGACAGCCACTTTTTTCGTGATGTCGACATTGTCAGCTATGGATTTGCTCCTTTCCTTTATCTTCAAGGCGAGGCAACCGGGGTACATGGCAACAATGAACGCATCTCTATAGAGAATCTGACGCGTGGCACCAAAATTATGACGGATTTTTTGTTTGAGTTCGCCACAGACTAGTCTTCTGGTAAACTACGCACCTTCTAACCTGAAGCGCAAGGGCCTGTAGCTCAGTTGGTTAGAGCACTGGACTCATAATCCATTGGTCGGAGGTTCGAGTCCTCCCGGGCCCACCAATCGTCTGGTTTCAGCCCGACGGGCTGAAACAAATACGAGGCGCCGGCGACATTAAATTTGTGTTACTCAACACGAATTTGAAGCTACGAGAGCCAGCCTGCACTTCTCGCGAAGCTCCAGATAGATAAAGCACCCAAAAAAAAGCCCGCTGTAAGCGGGCTTTTTGATCTAATCCAGAAAAGTCTTTAAGTGATCCGACCGCGATGGATGCCTCAGCTTCCTAAGGGCCTTCGCCTCAATCTGCCTGATACGTTCGCGGGTCACATCGAACTGCTTACCCACTTCCTCAAGCGTGTGGTCAGTATTCATATCAATACCAAAACGCATTCGAAGCACCTTCGCTTCCCTTGCGGTCAAGCCTGACAGTACACCGCGAGTCGCTTCCTGCAAGCCTTCCTCGGTTGCTGTATCAATCGGCGAACCCACTGATGCACCTTCTCCAAGATTGGAGTCTGAATCGAGGAAATCTCCAAGATGTGAATCTTCGTCATCACCGATCGGTGTTTCCATGGAAATAGGTTCTTTTGCAATCTTCAGGACTCGGCGGACCTTATCTTCCGGCATTTCCATTCGTTCGCCCAGTTCTTCCGGCGTCGGTTCACGGCCCATCTCCTGGAGCATCTGTCGACTTATACGCGACAGCTTGTTAATGGTTTCGATCATGTGTACCGGGATTCGAATAGTTCTGGCCTGGTCCGCAATGGATCGAGTGATCGCCTGGCGAATCCACCAGGTAGCATAAGTCGAGAACTTGTAACCACGTCGATATTCGAACTTATCAACCGCTTTCATCAAGCCAATGTTGCCTTCCTGGATCAGGTCCAGAAACTGCAGGCCCCGATTCGTGTATTTTTTGGCAATAGAAATGACCAATCGAAGATTTGCCTCAACCATATCCTTCTTGGCACGACGAGCTTTCGCTTCACCAATGGACATACGACGATTGATATCCTTGATTTCAATCACTTCAAGCCCTACTCCCTCTGAGGCCTGCTTGATGCGTTTCTGGGCACGAAGGATGTCGTCTTCAAAATTCTTGAGCTTGTCGTGTCCCGCCTTGATCTGTTTCGGCACCCATTTCAAGTCCGCCTCATGTCCGGCGAACTTCTCGAGGAATATCTTCCGCGGCATCTTCGCACGACGAATACACGTGTTCATGATGTGCCGTTCCTGGCGACGAATCTGTGCGTGTGTATCTCTCACCATCTGTACGAGAACGTTATAATGTTTTGGAACGAATTTGAAAAATTGAAATGCTTCCCCCAGGGCTTGCAGTTCCCTAGCGCCTTGCGAGGAGCTTCGCTCATGTTTCTTGATGGCTCGCTGGGCTTTTTTGAATTGCTTCTCAAGAATGGCGAATCTTTCAGCAGCCAGCACAGGGTCGGCACCTTTATTCTCTTCTGATTCGTCATCTTCCTTCTTCTCGCCAGGCACAACCTGTGCGGCTGGAATTACATTCTCGACAGGATTAAGAAAACCAATCAGAAGATCGGCAAGTTTGCCTTCCTCCTCCTGCGTTGCCTCATATTGATCTAGCGTGAAAGCGACGGGCCCTGGAAAATGGGCAACCGCGTTCAAAACGTCACGGATGCCTTCTTCTATTCTTTTCGCGATGACAATCTCGCCTTCGCGGGTCAGCAACTCAACCGTACCCATTTCACGCATATACATGCGCACCGGGTCTGTTGTTCTGCCTGCCTCATTTTCTACAGCAACCAACGCGGCGGCGGCTTCTTCTGCGGCCACTTCATCCGTTGAATCTCCTTCCGCAAGAAGATCATCCGCATCAGGCGCTGATTCATGGACGGCAATCCCCAGGTCGTTGATCATGCCCATGATGTCTTCTATTTGCGCTGGATCGGTAATGTCATCCGGCAAATGATCGTTAACGTCCTGGTAGGTCAGATAACCCTGCTCTCTTCCGCGACTGATAAGCTCTTTTAGCCGCGACTGCTGTTGTGCTAGACCACTGGACATAGGACCTCTTTGATACAAAAAACTAACGAGCCGGCCAGTATATCGAGTGAAAGGTCCCACTTCCACAACTTGAATGAAGGAACACCTCAACTATAAGCAGGATCAATGCGGATATGTTCAGCTTTGGGGCTTGGATCGACGATGATTCGTCAGTAAATCTCTTTCAACGGGTGATAATTCCGACAGTGGTTTTTGCGTTAAATCATCTATAACTCTTTGTTTTTGTTCGCTTTCATTTTCCCGAACCATCTTGCGAAGCGTATCCAGGAACTCATCCGCCAGCTGATCCTGGGAAAGCATTGGATCTTGTTCAGCGAGACCCCGTAAATAATCAAAATAGGGGCCATCCTGATAGTGGCTCAGGAGTAACATCGGTGAGGTATCTTTCGCCTGCTGAATCCATCTGACCAGTTCGACCAGAAGTTGCCACTCTGCCACACCATCGAGTTTTGCCAGACCACCGTCATCAAGAAGATTGGCCACATCTGGCTGCCTGAGCAGTATCCTGGTCGCATGCTCTCCCAACCCGGATTGCTTTAGCTGCCTTTGCCGCTGATTAACGGGCGGTGGACGTTCTCTTGTCGGCGAACTCCGGTCCAGACCAGTAATACCGAGCAGCTTTTCCGAATCCACGCCTGTTCTACGCGACAGCTCCTGGATCATCAACTGCTTGAAAACGCCTTCAGACACCTGCGCAATGAGCGGAACCGACAGCTTGCTCAGCGCTGCACGGCCTTCTACAGATTCAAGATCAAGATCTGAACCCAGAGTCTGGAAGAAAAAATTCGTCAGACCCTGGGCTTTCCCGATTCTTGCTTCAAATTTTTCCTGACCCTCCCGGCGAATAAGCGAATCAGGGTCGTCACCGTCGGGTACAAAGAGAAATTTTGCGCTACACCCATCTTCCATTGCCGGAAGCGTCGACAGCAGCGCCTTCCATGCAGCATTTCGGCCTGCATTATCTCCATCAAAACAAAAGACGATCTGCGGGACTATTCGAAACATTCGTTCTATATGATCTGTACTCGTCGCGGTCCCAAGGGTTGCAACCGAATAACCGACACCATGTTGCGCCAGGGCGACAACATCCATATACCCTTCGACAACAATCAGTTTGTTCAGTTTCCTCACACGCTTGCGCGCCTCAAACAAGCCATATAACTCCCGGCCTTTATGAAAGACATCGGTCTCGGGAGAATTTAGATACTTCGGCTTGGCGTCATCATCCAGAACCCTGCCGCCAAACGCGATCGTCCTGCCTCGAAGATCTCGAATGGGAAACATGATTCGATCTCGGAAACGATCATAGGTCTTACCTTCCTCGACTTGTTCGGTCAGCATTCCAGAATCAATCAGAAGTTGCCGATCGGCGTTGCTGATCGCCAGTTTTGACATGAGGTTATCCCAGCCTGGAGGGGCATAACCCACGCCAAAATCTCTCGCTATCTCGCCGCTTAAACCTCTTCCTTTAAGGTAATCTACAGCGCGAGCGCGGGATTCATGGCTCTTTAACTGTTCACGAAAGAACGATGTTGACTGATCCAACACTTCGTAAATTGATTTTCGTTTTTGAGAAGCGCCTGGATCGGATTTCTGGTCACGGGGAACCTCAAGCCCGACTCGTTGCGCCAGGTGTTCAATCGAGGATACGAAGTCCATTCGATCGAACTCCATCAGGAACTTGAGCGCAGATCCGGAAGCCTGACAACCAAAACAATAATAGAACTGCTTGTCCTGGCTGACCGAAAACGAAGGGCTTTTCTCATCATGAAACGGACAGAGGCCGGTATAGTTCTGGCCTGATTTTTTTAAGGTGACCCGAGGCTCGATTATCTCGACGATATCGGTCCGCTCCAGTACCTCTTCGATAAATTCCTGCGGGATCACAGTTAAGTTGTCCGAACGTCTTTTTTGGAGGTGGATGGGAAAGAAAGAATGTCATTCCCCTATATAGAGTGCAAGTGTAGCCGAACCCTGTTGAATCGGGTTTAGGAGAGTTGTGCTTTTACCAGGCCAGAGACTGCGCCCATATCTGCCTTTCCCTGAATCTGGGGTTTGACGATAGCCATCACCTTACCCATATCCTGCATCGACGCGGCACCGGTTTCTGCGATGGCCGCCTTGACCAGGCCAGATACTTCATCATCGCTGAGTTGATCCGGCAGGAATTCAGCGATGACCGCGATCTCCAACGCCTCCTGGTTCGCGAGATCTTCTCGCCCGGCATCTTCGAATTGCTTAAGGGAATCTTTACGCTGCTTGGTCATCTTATCAAGGATAACCAGGACACGTTCGTCATCAAGCTCGATACGTTCATCGACCTCAATCCTTTTAAAATCGGCCATGATAAGACGAAGCGCGCCAAGACGCGGCTTGTCACGAGCTTTCATGGCCACTTTTACTTCAGCGGTGACCCGCTGATAGATGGGTTCGGGCATCGGAGGCTAGTACAGCCGCTCCATGCGACGCGTTTCACGCTGTACCTTCTTGGCATGTCGCTTGACTGCTGCAGCTGCTTTTCTCTTTCGGACTGAGGTTGGCTTCTCGTAAAACTCACGACGTCGTACTTCAGCGAGGATACCTGCCTTCTCACAGGATCGCTTGAATCGCCTGAGGGCGACGTCAAACGGTTCATTTTCTTTGACTTTAACGTAGGGCATTAAGTCCGGGTTCCAATGTGGGGTTTCAAAGGACGCGAATTCTAGCGGCAATCCCGCCTAATTGCAAAGCGACTCGCCACTAAATTCGAACCGACTCACTTGAGATTTTCTCCTGTAAAATCAGTACTATCCAGACTTCCAACAATCAGTCGGTCATTCAGTTGAACGTACTTGGCATAGAAACTTCCTGTGATGAGACCGGTATAGCGATCTATAGCACCGGAAAGGGCATTATTGCCGAGAGCCTCTATAGTCAGATCGAACTCCACCGGGAGTATGGTGGTGTCGTCCCCGAACTCGCCTCCCGTGATCACATTCGCAGAACCTTACCGATGATCGATGAAATTCTGCGGGAGAATGACCTCGCGGCCAACGATATCGATGCGATCGCCTACACCGCCGGCCCGGGCCTGGTCGGAGCACTATTGGTAGGCGCGTCGGTGGCAAAATCCCTGGCGCTGGCCTGGGGCGTTCCATCCATTGGTATTCATCACATGGAGGGTCATCTGGTCGCAGCTCTTCTGGCGGAAGACGCACCGAAATACCCATTCATCGCCCTGCTCGTTTCGGGTGGCCATACACAGCTGATGGCTTGTCACCAGGCACACCAGTACGAACTGCTGGGAGAATCACAGGACGATGCTGCCGGTGAAGCATTCGATAAGGCCGCCAAAATGCTGGGCCTTCCCTATCCCGGAGGGCCCTGCATCGCAGAAATCGCAGAACAAGGCACGCCTGGGCGATTTAAATTTCCCCGACCAATGACCAACAAACCTGGGTTGGACTTTAGCTTCAGTGGTCTGAAAACATTTACGTTAAACACTGTGAACGGGTTAAAAGGCCAATCGGGACGGGATCTCTCGTCACAGGAAAAGGCAGATGTCGCATTTGCCTTCCAGGAAGCGGTTGTCGATACAATCAGGATCAAGTGTGAGAGAGCCATGGAACAAACAGGCCTTGATCGGCTCATCCTTGCGGGTGGTGTTAGTGCTAACACCGAGCTCAGGGCTCGGCTGGATGATTCCGCGCGGAAGCATCATCGACAGGTCTACTACCCCCCACTCCACCTGTGCACTGACAATGGGGCCATGATCGCTTACGCAGGTTATCTTCGACTGCAACATGGGCATCAGGAAAGCCTGTCGATTGACGTCAGACCTCGCTGGCCCATGACTGAACTGAATAGAGACTGAACTGAATAGAGACTGAACTGAATAGAGACTGAACTAGCAGCCAAAAGAAACTACACAGCGAGGCTATCTAATTTTGGACATTATTTTTATCAGCGGCCTCACCGCCGCAACTACTATCGGGGTCTATGATCACGAGCGTGACATCACCCAGGATTTGATCATTGACCTGGAGCTGGGTTGTGACGCCAGGAAAGCCGGCGTTTCAGACTCATTCGAGGATGCGCTCGACTACGATGCTATCTCCCGTCGAACCCAGGCCTTTGTAGAACAAACAAGCTACTATCTGATTGAATCGGTGGCTGAACAGCTGTCACAAATATTGTTCGATGAATTCCCAATCATGCAACTGAAGATCAAAATTACCAAACCAGGCGCGGTCGACATTGCTGATGCCGTAGGTATCATGATAGAAAGGAAGAGAAATTAAGCGAGGGAACTAAAGAGTCTTCACTGCTTGCGGCATTCAGCTAGAGAAACTCTGCTATATTAAGACCGCACACCGGAACATCAAGCAATATGCAAAACCAAAAACGTGAAGTAGGCCAACAACTGGACCTGCCCATTGAAGCCAAGCCTGAATCCCGGACACACACTCCCAGGCCCAATAGTCTTATAGCAAATAGCGCCGAGAACAGCACTACACTCGTCAGCGCCAACCAGCCGTGGTACAAAATCAGCAGTGCAGTAGCCGTCGCCGTTCTTTTTCTGATTATCGTGGCTTCTGTCGGATTCGACCAACCAAACACTTCGGTACCTGAAAATTTCAGGCGTCAAGATTCAAGCCCTGCCACACCAATTGCGCGGAATTTCCCCGACACAGAATTTCCGGCCCCTGGAGCAAAACTACAACTTGGCATATTTTCCAAATTACAGGGCGCTGAATCCATGCAAACTAAACTAAGCAGCCTAGGATTAACACCTCATATCGAAAAGCGTCTGGACGTCACAGGCACGCTCTACGCCGTTGTTCTCGGGCCTCTGGACCACGAGGGCCACCAACAGATATTAAGAAAGCTTAAGAAAAACGATCTGAATTACTTCCAGACTGAATGGCTAAGTGAAGATTATTCCACTGGTTCCGGCTCGTGAGTGACTCCTATGCGAATTGACCCTCCTTCTTTATACTACCTGCCTCCTACAAAATCATTCGACCATCATAGACAGAAAACCTTAAGAGGTTCACCCTAGTTGGAAGCCGAACACAAAGAATTGATCAAGAACCTGATCCCCTTCAAACAGATGAGTGAAGGCGAGTTATCAGCTGTGCTTGAGCACGCGACTGTTGACGCCATATCGAAAGGGAAAATGATCTTCAAGCGGGCAGAACAGAACACAAAGGTCTATTGGCTGCTCATCGGGACTGTTGACCTTGTTGATGAAAAGTTCGAGGCGAAGAGCCGGAAGGCAGGCGAAGAAGTCACGCGGAATCCCATTGACAACAACACCCCTCACAGACTCACCGCCATTACCACGCAGGATTCGACCGTACTGGTTTGCAACAGAAGCGACATGGCCATTCATATGGACGGTGGACCCAGCGCCTCGGCTGCCGATGAGGAAGAACCCGCCGTTGACTGGATGTCGACCTTACTGAGCTCTCCTCTGTTCGAGTTCATACCTCCGAGCAACATCCAGACATTGTTCAGTAAGTTTGAAGAGACGACGTATTCAAAGGGCGACATTGTTATCACGCAAGGTGATAGAGGTGATTACTTCTACGTGATCCAGAAAGGCAGAGTAAAATTAGAACGATCCGTTGGTGACAAAACCCTGGTTATAAAGAAATTGAAGGCAGGAGACAATTTTGGCCAGGATGCACTGGTTAGTGACTTTCCTAGAAACGCAACTGTGACCATGACCAGCAATGGCACCCTGATGCGACTATCCGAACCCGATTTTCAGTCATTGCTATTGAGCCCGGTGATCGAAACCGTTGGGATGGAAGAAGTTCAGGAGATGATTAAGCAAGGTGACCCCATGACGTACATCATTGATGTTCGAACCCCCAGGGAAGCAAAAGAGGACAAAATTCCTGGCAGCGTGAATTTACCTTTACTGCTCCTTCGTAAAAATTTGAGCAAGCTTAACAATGATGCTGTCTACGTTACGGTTTGCGATGGCGGAAAGAGATCTGAACTCGGCGCATATCAACTGAATGAAGAAGGCTATTCTGCATACGTCCTCAAACGATAGAAAACCTCATGAGAACACCGTCCATCAATTCACTGATACAACAGTTCGACGGCGCACTGCGCGTGTTAAACGGTGTGGGGCACCCGGCCAGGCCCAGCCCAGCCACTCCAATCGAGCAACAACAGCTAAGCGAATCTGATCGAAAAATTTCTGCTCGACTAATGCGGGTAAACCACTGTGGTGAAATCTGCGCCCAGGCGCTTTACGTTGGCCAGGGTCTCACGAGCGAAGATCCGTACATCCAGGAAACGATGCAGCAGGCTGCAAGGGAAGAGACCGATCATCTGCTCTGGTGTGAGGCAAGACTGGCAGAGCTGAATTCCCACAAAAGTTACCTAAACCCGTTTTTTTACACCATGAGCTTTGTCAGTGGCGCCGTTTCCGGCCTGTTAGGTAATCGCTTTAATTTGGGCTTTGTCGCAGCAACTGAAGAGCAAGTCGTTAAACACCTGGAAGAACATCTCCAGGGACTTCCTTCTGAGGACAAGCGTTCACAGGCCATCCTTGAACAGATGAAACTTGATGAAGATCAACACCGGACAGATGCACTAAGTCGGGGCGGTATGGATTTTCCGAAACCATTTAAAAGCATCATGACGGCGGTCAGCAAATTGATGACCCGGACAACTTACTGGGTCTGATTTTCACTTTCCGCAATAGGTTTGTGATAGATCATCTGAACCTTTACGCCCGAAGGATCAAGGCAGTAGAAACTTCGCGCGCCATCGCGATGGGTTCTGGGGTCGGTTAGCATCGCCACTCCATGTCCACTTAAAAAGTCATACCACTCATCAATCTTTACAATGTCATTGATAAAAAACCCGATGTGGTCCAGCTGACCCTGATCCCGCTTCCCATCTGCACGATGAAGAGCAAGGTTATCACCGCCACTGGTCAGGTATACGTTGTCTTCATCCGGACGCCACTCTACTTCCATGCCTAACAGGTCGGTGTAAAATTGTTCACAAGCAGAGAACTGCTCAACGAACAATGCCACGTGGCGCATGCCATTAGTCGGACCGGGCCGCTTCATTACTCCGTCAGCTCGTAATCATGAGTAATGTTCACCCCACCTCGCCCGAGCATGATCGAGGCAGAACAGTATTTTTCAGCGGACAATTCAATAGCTCTTTTAACCTGGGCTTCCTTAACCCCTACTCCTTTTATGACGAAGTGGATATGAATATCAGTGAAGACGCTCGGCACCTCATCCGCACGCTTCGCTTCAATATTTGCAATACAGTCTTCAACGGGCTGGCGAGATTTTCGAAGAATTTTCATCACATCAAAACTCGCGCAACCACCCAAGCCCATCAACATCATTTCCATGGGCCTGAGGCCGATATTCCTGCCGCCCTCTGACTCGGGCCCATCAATGGTGACCGTATGCCCACTCCCGGATTCTGCAAGGAACATCACATCATCAAGCCATCTAACCGTTGCTTTCATATTCCTATCCTGACTCTTTTCTTATTACACCCTAATAATTGGGGTAACACAGCATAGCATTTTTCGTAAAAATCAAACGGTGTTCCTTTTTCGCAAATGAGGTTGTATTACTAACACTCGAGTCGTAACCTATCGCTGAGTTATGCTAACGACCACCTTATGCTAACGACCACCTTATGGTAACGACCACCTTATGGTAACGACCACCTTATGGTAAGCCTTACACCCAGTAATCCGGCGCCCAACAATATGGACGAGTTTCTCTCGTCTGCACACAAGCGTCGGCACCCTCGTGGAAGCACCATTATCTTTGCCGGCGAAGTAAGCGATTCTATCTTCTACATCACAAAAGGTTCCGTCTCGGTCATCATCGAAGATGATAATGGTCGGGAAATTATTGTGGCTTACCTCAACGAAGGTGATTTCTTTGGTGAGATGGCAATGCTTGGCGAAGGCACAAGAACTGCGTGGGTCAAAGCTAAAACAGAATGTGAAGTCGCAGAACTGGGATACAAAAAATTTATCGAACTCAGCCAAAGAGATACCGGCATACTGCATCAGCTCATTACCCAACTGGCTGAGAGGCTCGGAAAAACCACACAGAAGGTTGGCGACCTTGCGTTCCTTGACGTGACCGGTCGCGTCGCTCACGCGTTGCTGGACCTAAGCACTCAACCTGATGCCATAACACATCCCGAGGGAATGCAGATCAAAATTACCCGTCAGGAAATCGGTCGTATCGTAGGATGCTCTCGAGAAATGGTTGGTCGGGTACTGAAAACGCTGGAAGAACAGAAACTGGTTGATGTAAAAGGTAAAACGATGGTAATTCTCGAAGCACGCTAGGCTGACCAAAAAGTCAGGAGAAAAGAAACTCCAACGCCTGGCCAGGGTCAGGTTCACGCATGAATGCTTCTCCAACCAGAAACCCGTAGACGTCATTCGACAACATCTGCTCGACATCAGCCCGCTTGCCAATACCGCTTTCAGTAATAACAACAACTTCTTCGGGCATCTGGCTCAACAAATCCAGCGTCGTATTGAGATCCACCTCAAAGGTTTTAAGATTTCGGTTATTAACGCCAATCATCGCTGGCGACAAGGTTAGCGCCTTATCCAGTTCCTCCTTGTTATGCACCTCCACCAGGACATCAAGACCAAGACTAACTGCAAGGTCATAGAACTCATGCAGTTTCTCAATGTCCAGAATCGACGCTATCAACAGGATGCAATCTGCACCGATAGCCCTCGCCTCGTAAACCTGGTAGGCCTCAACTATGAAATCCTTACGCAATACCGGCAGTGAACTACTGGCTTTAACCAGCTCTAGATACTCGTCTGAACCCTGGAAAAAATGAACATCGGTCAACACGGACAAGCAGGTTGCGCCCGATCGCTCATAACTCTGTGCGATTGAGATTGGATCAAAGTCTTCCCGAATTACGCCCTTCGAAGGCGATGCTTTCTTTACTTCCGCTATAATGGCCGCCTGTTTGCGGTGAATTCTCTTTTTTATCGCGTCCACAAACGACCTTGGATTGTGCTGTCGACGAATCTGCGCCTTGAGTTCAAAGACCGGCACCTGCGTCTGCCTGCTTGAGACTTCTTCGTGTTTTCGTTCGATGATCGTTCCAAGTACGTCCCTTTCAACCATGTCCATTCAAATCCATCTGTTTAGTTTCGGCACTAACTCCAGCGCTAACTTCAGTACTGGCAATTTATACAGAGTCACCCAATTGCACGGTGAAATCGACGAACTCTTTCATCTTTTCAATCGCCAGCCCATTGCCTATGGCATCCTGCGCCATCCCGACACCGCTCACGAGGTCCATAGCCTGTCCTGAGACATAAACAGCAGCACCCGCATTCAGGGCGACCATGTCACCGGCGGTCTCGAACTCTCCACTTAACGCAGCTTTCACCATGGTCAGACTCTCTGTAGCGCTGTCGACTTTTAGAGAATCAAGCGAACCCCTGACCAGTGAGAAATCTTCAGGGCTTATGACATATTCGGCAATATCACCGCTTTTGAGTTCTGCCACAGCAGTCTCCGCTGCGATACTGATTTCATCCAACCCATCGGCAGAGTGGACTACCATGACATGTACGCTACCAAGCGCGCGCAGGACTTCAGCAACCGGACGCACCAGCGCGCGATCATAGACGCCCAGCAATTGCCTCTTTGCACCTGCCGGGTTCGTCAGGGGACCCAACATGTTAAAAACCGTCCTGACGGCCATTTCCTTTCTTGGGCCTATAGCATGCTTCATCGCTGCGTGATGATTGAGCGCAAACAGGAAACCCACCCCCACCGAGTCGATACAGCGAGCCACCTGGTCCGATGAGAGCATGATATTGGCACCAGCGGCTTCCAATAGGTCAGCGCTACCGCTTTTACTGGAGGCAGCCCGGTTACCATGTTTGGCGACACGGACTCCTGCGGCCGCAGCCACAAATGCACTTGCGGTCGATACGTTAAATTTATTAGCCCCGGAACCACCAGTACCGCAGGTATCGACAAGACCAGCATCGTTGACCTGCACCTGTGAGGCAAGCTCACGCATAATTTCAGCGGCGCCGACAATTTCATCAACCGTCTCACCCTTCAGGCGAAGTCCGATGAGGAAACCCCCAATCTGTGCGTCGGTCGCCTCGCCTGTCATGATCAACCGCATCACTGCATTCATCTCGCGCTTGGTAAGATTATCTCCATCAACCACCTTCGCTATAGCCGCCGGCATATCCATCATTTTTCCCCTTTCGCAACGTTAAGAAAGTTACCCAGAAGATCATGGCCATGTTCTGTCAGAATCGATTCCGGATGGAACTGAACACCCGTCATCGCAAACTGTCGGTGCCGCACTCCCATAATTTCTACCAATTCACCAGCATCATTTTCAGTCCACGCTATCACTTCAAGGCAATCAGGCAGTGACTCTTTTTCGACCACCAGCGAATGATAACGGGTCGCTATAAACGGATTGGCGAGACCGACAAACACATCTTCACCTGTGTGGTGAATTGGCGAGGTTTTACCATGCATTACCTGTCCAGCCTTGATGATCTTGCCGCCATAGACCTGACTGATACTCTGGTGCCCGAGGCAAACACCGAGAATGGGGATTTCGCCTTCAAAAGCACGAACAACATCCATCGAAATCCCTGCTTCGTTAGGTGTGCAGGGACCTGGAGAAATCACAATCACATCGGGAGACAGCTCCCGGATATCCGGAACGTTGATCTCGTCATTCCGGTAAACGCGAACATCTTCGCCAAGCTCACTCAGGTACTGAACGATGTTGAACGTGAATGAATCGTAATTATCTATCATCAGTAACATTACAATTCACCCTGCCCAGTCAAACCTGCCACCGGTCTTTGTTCGGCCTGATCATAAGTTCGTTGATTTTCAACCGCCACCCCCTGCAGATCCAGACCGGCTTCGGCCATGACTGCCGCCTGGCAGATGGAGCGAGCTTTATTAATGGTTTCTTTCCACTCAAGTCGTGGAATGGAATCTGCGACGATACCTGCACCAGCCTGTATATAAAGCTGGTTGTCCCTGACGATGGCGGTCCTGATAGCGATTGCAGTATCCATATTGCCATTCCAGGAGAGATAACCAACAGCGCCACCAAAAATTCCCCGCTTCTCAGGCTCCAACTCATCAATGATTTCCATCGCCCTGACTTTTGGGGCTCCGCTCAGGGTTCCCACGGGCAGCGTCGCTCGAAGTAAATCAATGGAACCCAAGTTGTCCTTGATCTGTCCCCGGACATTCGATGCGATATGCATGACGTGAGCGTAGCGCTCAACCGTCATCATCTCACTGACTTCTACCGATCCAGTTTTGCAAACCTTACCGATATCATTTCGGCCAAGGTCAATCAGCATCAAATGCTCCGCAATTTCCTTGGGGTCGGCCAGCAGCTCTATTTCCAACGCCAGGTCTTCAATTTCATCACGGCCGCGCCGCCTTGTGCCTGCAAGCGGGCGCACAGTGACTTCACCGTGATCAAGTCGGGCGAGTATTTCAGGGGAAGAACTGACTATCTGGAAGTCTTCCAGGTCAAGGAAATACATGTACGGCGACGGATTGAGTGAACGCAGGGCACGATAAAGATTCAACGGATCGCTTTCGAACGCAACTGACATTCGCTGGGCGAGAACAACCTGCATGACATCACCTTCTACGATGTAATCCTTGATTTTCTCAACATCCGCTTTATAGGCTTCCTCGCCATAATTCGAAACGAAATCGGCCTCATGCAAT
This sequence comes from Gammaproteobacteria bacterium, assembly GCA_012961165.1. Lineage (GTDB taxonomy): Bacteria > Pseudomonadota > Gammaproteobacteria > Pseudomonadales > Azotimanducaceae > UBA9659. The sequence continues at coordinate 17,570 of DTZW01000274.1, forward strand.
CGGGGCCCTCGTACAGGACCATGCAAATCTTTCGGCACGTTCGTCTGGAGGTCCTGTGTCATCTGCTGAAGCCGGGCCTGCGCCAGGTCAAAGCTTCCATCCACCGCAGGATCGGCATGCGTTATCAGGTGGATACGTCCGAGTACGTTGTCAAAAACGATCACATCGTTGGAGACCATGAGAATAATGTCCGGCGTTCCAAGCGTGTCAGGCGGTGCGCTTTGGCTTATCTTTTTCTCAACATAGCGAATTGTGTCATAACCAAAGTAACCCACCAGCCCGCCAGTATAAATCGGCAGGTCCTGAAGCTCAGGGTAGGAATACCGCGCCTGAAACTCTTCTACAAAGGCCAGCGGGTCCTCAACCCGAAACTGGTCAGTTACCTCACCCGATTCCTCCAGGGTAATCTCGTCACCGGTGATTTTGACCACACAATCAGACGGTAGACCTACCAGCGAATATCGCGCCCACTTCTCGCCACCCTGGGCAGCAGATTCAAGGAGATAGCTATAGGGGCCTCTTGCTACTTTTACGTAACAGGACAGCGGCGTGTCCATGTCAGCAAACATGGTTCGAACCACAGGGACATGGTTGTAGCCATCTTTGCCAAGTTTAATAAATTGTTCAGGCGTCATTTCTCTCTACCGGGTTTTAAAAGCTTTTCTTACACAAACAGGGGGCTATCACCCCAGGGTGGAACTTCAGCGTTAGCTTCGCCAATAGAGAGGAGGAGTCGGCCAGACTATACCGATTGGATACCTGAAGAGAGCGCTCATGAATCATCTCATTTACAAGCGGAGAAGCTTAAAACAAGCCATATGTGTTTGACAAGATGGAAGGTCCCGGAAGGCATCCACCCTTATTATGCGTTTATCGCCGATTTCATCGCTGAGATGGTCGCCGAATAGTCTTTATTGCCGAAGATCGCTGATCCCGCAACAAAGGTATCCGCCCCGGCGGACGCGATTTCGCCGATGTTGTCCACGTTGACCCCACCGTCGATCTCCAGACGGACATTGAAGCTGCTGCTGTCAATCCTTTGCCTGGCTTCTTTCAATTTATCCAGCGCAGCAGGGATAAAAGACTGGCCACCAAACCCGGGATTAACCGACATAATCAGGATCATATCGACCTT
>DTZW01000275.1:0-11934 GCA_012961165.1 Gammaproteobacteria bacterium
GATGAACTTAAACAAAGCAGTGATATTGGGACTAAAATACGCACCATCGGGTTGTCCCACCTGGTTGCCTTCAAAATACGCCGATTTCCCGTGCAGGTAAATCGGGAATTCGATTTGCGTCTGGAGGTACTGTGGCATTAGGCTAGGGCTTTAAGTCATTTTGAGATTTGCCATGACGCGTTCCGTTAATTTCGGTTTGTGGTACGACTTCCGTAATCCAGGCCATCAGGTGAGCTTCGAGAAGCTCTATCGTGATTCACTCGACCAGATTGCGTGGGCAGAGACCATCGGGTTCGATTCCGTTTGGCTGACTGAACATCATTTTGTCCAGGATGGCTATTGCCCATCGCCGCTGGTCGTCGCCGCCGCTATCGGCGAGCGAACCACTAGAATGCGGATTGGTACTAATTTGATGCTGTTACCTCTGGCGGACCCGGTGCGGTTGGCTGAGGACGCTGCAGCGCTTTCCATTCTGACAGGTGGCCGGTTCGATCTTGGCGTGGGCCTTGGATACCGACAACTGGAGTTCGACTATTTCGGGCGGAAGATTAGTCACAGACCCAGCCTGATGGAAGAAGGTGTTTCTATCATTCGACAGGCCTGGTCAGGTGAGCCGATTTCGCATCAGGGAAAGCGATATAACGTAGAGGGTATCAAGGTCAGTCCGACCCCGGAGTCTATTCCAAGGTTACTGATGGGTGGCATGGCGGAACCTGCCATTGACAGAGCAGCACGACTGGGCGACGGCTTTCTTTGCACGGGGGGTATCGGGCTCGAGGAATACACCAGTGCTGCGAAAAGGGCTGGCAGGGATGCGGCTATCTATGCGGGGCATTGGGGGATCATTGCAGAAGATCCCGAAAAGGAGGCTGTAGAAGTCGGCGGCAATGTTCTCTACCAGACAAACGAGTATATCAGTTGGGGAGCTTTCGGGCCGCCAGCTGAAACGCCGTTATTTGAGAATTCGGAAAGCGCCATTGCAGGCGGGCTTTATGAACTTATGGACGGTGCGGCAGCGGTTGAAGCATTGACTACACTGCTGCTAGGGCACCCTGGCATAAAGGATATTCACTTCTGGGCGCAGTTCCCCGGTGAATCGGTGGAACATGGCAGCCGGAGGATTGAGTATATTGCTAATCATGTGCTACCAGCGGTCAGGAAAAATATTTCGTAAATGAAAACAGGTATGAAGGTATTTTAGAAATGACCGGGTATGTCTGAAGCCGTGGACAACAGCGCAGATCAAATAGACAAGGAAGCGCTGAAACGAAAGTATAGGGAAGTACGCGACAAGCATCTGCGGTCAGAAGGCAACGAGCAGTATATCGAGATCAAAAACCGGCTGGCCCACTACCTTGAGGACCCTTATGTTCCCCAGGACGCCGATCAAGCCTATCGATCGTCGGGACAAATTAATACCTTATAGATCCTTCGTCGCAATCATAAGCATGGCAGGCTCCCGGTTCGGGGTGACTAATGCGTAAATCAGGATTGCGACACTCCCTGTGGCTGACAGGCCGGAACCAAACCAGATAGTCCACTCGGGGCCAAACCGTTCCACCAGGGAATGCACGGTATTAGAGGCGATGATAAATAATGTGATGCCGATGACTTGCATTATCACGAAATCGCTCAAGCTACCGTTCATACCAATTGTGATAACTGTGGGAGCACCGAAGACGAAGATCAACAGACCACCAAGGGTGAATGCCTGGCTGAGGGTGCCTTTGATATATTCTGGAAGCGTGGCTACGGCGGGTAAGACCAGGTCAGTCCCCGCGAGTCCCAGAATTGTAGCCGCTATGATTAGGGCGAATAGATACTGTTTATTGTGTACTTCCCTCTGAGGGAATTGCATTGGCTACGCCATAACCGATGCTGTTTCCTGAATATCCCGGTTTCTGGAATAGAAAGAGAGGTTGATGGAGCGCTTGAGACTCTTCAGGTTCAGTAATGATGGCGCTGAATCATGATCCCTGTTTTCGATGACGGCAGCCATTAGGTCACCAACAACCGGGGCGTTCTTGAACTGGTTACCGCTGGTGCCAATAGCCAGGTAGAAGCCGGGTAAATCGGTTCGATCGTAGATGGGAATCCAGTCGTCTGAGACGTCATATAAACCGACCGTTCCCCGGGCGTTGTTCTCGATGCCCAGTTCGGGCCAGCGCTGGGCTGCGCGAACTGCCTGTGCGGTCCATTGGGCTGTGAGCTGGTCGTTGTAGTCATCGGGATCCACAACTTCTGGTGGATCGCAGTCTGGGTCGGCAGAACCGATCAGCATGTCTACGTTATCGGGTCTCTGGTAAACACCGGCATCGAGATCGACAATGAACCCGGCATTTTGCCGATAACCGGGAGGTGCTGCTAGATAAGCCACCTCATGACGATGAGGCTTGGTTGTGATATTCAGGCTGCTTGTGATGCCTGCCATGTCGTTGATGACAGAAGAGTGCGGCCCTGCGGCGTTAACGACCGTCGGGGCGCAGATAATATCGCCTTCGCCAAGCTGAACGCCTGAGATGGCTCCGTCTTCCCGTAGGATGTCCGTTACGCGAACGTTAAAACTAAAAGTGCTTCCTTCGTGTTCTGCTGCAACCTGTAAGTTGCTGGCAGCGAGTTGTGGATCAGATACGTAGCCTGAAGCGGGTATAAAAATGCCACTTGTGATTTCACCAGCAACTGGTTCGCCGAAGCCCTCTTCATGCTGGCGTCTGGGCGGGCCGAAGGCCCGTAGACTGATTCCTGGATATATTTTTTCGATTTCCTGTGGTGAGAGTCTCTGGAATTCAACGCCGACCTTGTCCAGCATAGCGAGGTTGTTCTCGTACTGATGATCTGTTCCGTCCCGGATCAGGACCAGGCCGCCTGTTTCAATATAACGGGCAATGGGTCCGGGTGCGTAGTCAAGAAATTCGCGCCAGCCTAACCAGCGATGTCGCGCCTCGTGTGCCAGGGCGCAGGAAGTTTCGTGCGAATAGAAAGGCCGGACGATTGCTGAAGAGTGGCTGGTCGAACCATAACCAGCGGACGGCAGCGCATCTACGTTCAGCGTTTTTATTCCGCGGCGGGCAAGGGCCAGTGATATGGAGCATCCAATCACGCCTGCGCCGATAATGATGGCATCAAATGCTTTCAAGAACAGGGTCTGTATCAGGAGAGGTCTTACTGTAGCTGAGTTTTTTGTACAAACCTACCCGCCCGGTGAGTGTGGGCACAGTAGGGTTGCAAGATGTTTCGTACCTCGTCAGTATTGCCGCTATAGAATCCTGGTGATGGAATCACAGTAATGGAGTTTAGGATGGCAATTCGAGCAACGTTTCTTGTTTTACTCAGTTTCCTGATCGCTGGATGTGAGCAGGCTGATACTGAAGGCGCCGCTGTGATTGTGCCACTGGAACCAGAATTGCTGACGTCGACTGACGATATGCAAACCGGTGCAGCCGACTTCGACCGGTCGACTCATCCCGGTAAGGGGTTATATGAAGAGAGCTGCAGCGGTTGTCACGACGGTACTGTTTCAAGGGCCCCGCACTTTTCATGGCTTGAAATGATGAATGCATCAGTCGTTTATCAAGCGATGAACGACGGTGTGATGAGTGTGCAGGCCGAGGCATTGACTGATGAGGACAAGATACTGATTACAGAGTATCTCACTCGAACAAAGCTTGCAGGTGGCGCGGCTCTGAAGGTGATTGAGCCACCGATGTGTACTGACGGTGATTTTGATCTTTCTTCCCCGGCTCAGGCTGTTAACTGGGGGCACGATACCAATAGATATTCCCCTTCGACGGTAGCGGGGTTAACGGTTGCTGAAATCCCGAACCTTGAATTGAAGTGGGCATTTGCTTTTCCTGATGCGTTTCGGGCCAGATCGCAACCTACGGTAGCCATGGGTACCGTCTTTGTTGGTTCGCAGGAAGGCCGTGTCTATGCGCTTGACCTGGAAACAGGTTGCGCCAGGTGGTCATTTAGCGCTGCAGCGGAAGTCAGGACTGGCATTGTGTTATCGCTATCAGAGGCGCCAATTTCAAAAGACAATCCACCGCTCGCCTATTTCGGAGACATCATTGCGCGTTTCTATGCGGTTAATGCGCTGACCGGGGAACTCGTCTGGTCTTTAAAGGCGGATGACCATCCCAGTGCAACGTTGACGGCAACCCCGGCTTTTCACGAGGGCACGTTGTTTGTTCCAGTGTCGTCGCTGGAAGTTATACCTGCTGCTGATCCGGGATATGAATGTTGCACATTCCGGGGGAGTGTCCTTGCGATAGATGGGACCAATGGTAGTGTCCTGTGGCGCCACTATACGATTCAAGAAGAGCCTTCAGAGGTTAGCAGAACGAGTGTTGGTACAAGGGTGCTGGCGCCATCCGGCGCGCCGGTCTGGAGCAGTCCTACTGTGGATCGTAAGCGTGGGTTGATCTATGTAGGGACGGGAGAAAACTATTCTTCACCCCCTGATGGAAATTCAGATGCGGTTCTTGCGATTGATATGTCGACCGGTGCTCGAGTGTGGACCCGTCAATCCACCAGTGGCGATGCCTGGAATGTCGCCTGCATGATGGCTGATAACCCGAACTGTCCGCCGGAGGATGGGCCAGATTTTGATCATGGTTCCAGTATTCTTATCGTTGAGCTCGAGAGAGATAAAGATATCCTGCTTGCCGGCCATAAGAATGGCACCGTGTATGCGCTTGACCCTGACAATAAAGCTGAGGTGCGTTGGACGACTGATGTAGGGCGGGGCAGCATACAGGGAGGCATTCACTTTGGGATGTCTGCCGCGGATACCCAGCTGTATGTGCCGATCAACGATATGAACAATACCCGTAACGGTGATTACCTTGATCCTGAGCAGGCTCGTCCCGGAATCCATAGTATCGATGCGAATACCGGCAAACTGCTCTGGAGTAATGTCCAGTCAAATGTGTGTTTTGACGCAGATGAATTCTGCGACCCCGGTATCAGCTCGCCCGTGACTTCTATTCCCGGTGCAGTATTTGCAGGCCACCTGGATGGCTTTGTCAGGGCGTACGCTTCGGAAAACGGAGAACTATTGTGGGAGTTCGATACCCGACCTGAGCGAGTCGGAGTCAACGGTGTTACCGGGTATGGCGGTAGTATGAGTGGTGCAGGGCCAGCAATTGTGGATGGTCATGTGGTTATAAACTCTGGTTACGGCTTGTACTACCATGAGCCGGGTAACCTGCTGATGGTGTTTGCGGTGCCTGAATAGGAGGTGTCTGAGTAGGAGGCGTCCGGCCTCCTTAGCTCGCTTCGCGAATCAGGTCACTAACACCATCCCATTCCTCATGCTGCTGTTTCCAGCCGTCGAACAGATTCCGAATGATCGGTGCATCGCCATGGAGTTCCACGTAACACCCCATATCCTTTCGACAATCCATGTAGGCCACGTAATCTCCACCCCATAAGGTACAGGCTGTTTCGTAACCTTCATCGTTAAACCGCTTAACCTCGGCCGTGACATCATGAATGAGCAACCCGATATGGTGAAAACCATACTCGCCCGGTTTGTACATATCCCGGTAGATTGAGGGTGTATCGTCATGCTGGGCGATGAACTGAATGTGGGCGGGACCTGCCTGTCCGAACGCGTAACTGACGTCGGCTTCTACGTGCTCGCCCAGATATCGGAAGTTTTCCGCTACGTGACTCCGGACTACATGAAACGGGCCTGCGCCGACCATCTTGTTCCACTTTCTGCAGGCTTCATCAATGTCTTCAACAAAATAGGCATACTGCCAAATAGGGTGTCGAATAATGCTCATAGGATCTCGCTTATCGGTTGATGGTTCCATGGGCTAACGGTAGTCTGCAGTATAGGATGTATTTACCACAAAATGGGAGATAGTAATGAGTGTCGAAAATGGTGAAAGATTTATTAGGTTGCTCGAAACAGACCCTGAGCTTAGGCGAAAAGTCCGGGAGTCCGGTGAGTCAGCATTTCTGGATCATTCAGCATCCGTGGGGGCGTCCTGTACACCCTGTGAAGTAGTGTCTGCGATGATCCGGGGTATGGACTCTGTTTCTTGAACATCAATAAGCTGAAGATCGCCGAGGCACATTTCCTGCAGTCTTACCCTGACGGATTTGCAGACGCCGGGCTTGAAAAGGTTGGTAAGCGCCATCGGGTGGACAAGATGACTGTCTTCGCCAAAGAAGTCCTCGCGAAAAAGGAATTCGACAAACCCAACGCGTTGTTGGAGAACATGGTTAAACTGGTTTCGCGATCGTCGATGGTGTCGCTGTTCGAGAAACCAAAATTCAGGGATATGGTGAATGACCTGAACTCGGATGATCGTGTAAGACTTGTCGCGTCGTACAAGAAACTCTTTCATGGGAACCAAAAGAAAGGTTTAACCGAGGTGGTTGAGTTCCTTGCAGAAAGGAAGATGGCCAAATGGAGCCTGGTGACAATTGGCCTGGTTTACTACCGGCCGCAGAAAGAAGTTTTTGTGAAACCGACGACCGCCAAGAACATTGTGCAGAAGCTGGAGCTGGATCTGGACTACAAGCCGAGACCCAGCTGGGAATTTTATGAGGGCTACCGAAAAGCAATTCTTGAGATGAAGTCGCTGGTTAGTCCGTCGCTCGCACCGAACAATGCCGCGCTGACAGGGTTTCTGATGATGACGCTTTAGAGGCAGTCCGTTTGCTGGCCGCCCCTTCGTTTTTCTGGTAGCACCTATTTTTCATCAAGCGATTTCGAGTTATAGTTCCAGGATAGCCTTGGCCACAATATTGCGTTGAACCTCGGCTGATCCACCTGCAATGGTTCGCATCCTGTTGTTCATATAGCTTGGCATCAGGGGTAGCGTGATTGTGGAACCAATAGGTGATGGGCCGCCGACTTCAAGTGCCTCTGGCTGATAGGGGAGCCCGTAGTAGGCTGCGACTTCAATGGCTAGTTCATCGGCTTTTTGCAGTGTTTCTGCACTAATGGCATTTAATACGGAAGAAACTGAGCCCGGTCGATTCCCGGCACTAAGATTGGCCAGCACTCTTTGTTCTGATGTCTCCATGGCAAGCGCATTGATCTCCAGCTGTGCCAGTTTTCCAAGGAACGCCGGGTCGCCAGGCAGTGAATTCCCTGTAGTGTCGGTTTCATTAGCCAAACGTCGCGTGCGGTTAATAAGCCGTCGGAGCTCTATTGATGAAATTGAAAATCGCTCGAACTCCAGCAGATACTTTGCAACAGACCAGCCATCATTTTCCTTACCGACCCGGTTTGCCCTGGGGACTCGCACATCATCAAAGAATACCTGGTTAAGTTCGTGTGACCCTTCAAGGTTGATGATAGGTTCGATTTTTATCCCCGGCGTGTCCATATCGATCAACAGGAACGAAATACCCTGTTGAACCTTGCCTTCGGTTGACGTCCTGACCAGTGCGAACATCATGTTGGAGTGTTGTGCGAAACTGGTCCACATTTTTGTACCGTTAACGATGTAGTCGTCACCATCACTGGCAGCAAAGGTTTTCAACGATGCGAGGTCGGACCCTGCGCCAGGCTCCGAATATCCCTGGCACCAGATATGTTCACCGGACAGGATCCTTGGCAGGTAATAGTTCTTTTGCTCTTCGGTTCCGTAGCCTATTAGCATAGGTCCGCACATCTTCAATCCCATGGGAGATATACCCGGTGTTTCTGCGCGGGCACACTCCTGGGAAAATATATATCTCTGCGTCAGTGACCAGTCAGTCCCGCCGTATTCTGTCGGCCATTCGGGCGCTGCCCAGCCTTTGTCGAACAACAACTTCTGCCAGGCCATGGCCGAGCTCTTTTCCTGCCAAATGCTGGTTTTTTTGCGACCGGCTTCACGTAGCTCCTCGCTGAGATTTTCATTGAGGAATGACCTGACTTCACCTCGAAATGCTTCATCGGCGGCTGAAAATTGAGAATCCAAATTTTCCCCCTGGTTAGTTCCCGTCCGAAAACCTCAATTCTGATTACGAACGGTGTGAGCTTATGAAAGTGTCAGTTTAAAAACTGTTAGTTTAGCGGGAAATAGCCACCGCGGCCTGCTGTTCTTGGGCGCGAACTCGCTAGTAGTCGGTCTTTATTGTTTTGTTGAAGGGCAGGCTGAATTGAAAGGCAAGGTTCAGGTCGTACTGTCCGTCGACGGTATCCAGACCATAATGGATGTCATCCGGATTGTCATAAACAAAGGTGCCGAACATGCGATCCCAGCAGGACAGAATGTTGCCATAGTTGCTGTTGGTCCATGGACGTTCGAAATGATGATGAAACTTGTGCATGTGCGGTGTAACGATGATCCAGCTGAGCGCCCGGTCCAGGTTTATTGGCAGGCGGATATTGGCATGGGTGAAGTAGGCAAAAAATGGCGTAATAATCCTGTAGAGAACGTAAAAAGCGGCTGGAATTCCGACGCATACGATCACGCTAAATATCAGTAGCTCTCTGACTAGAATATCGCCTGGGTGGTGGCGGGTTCCTGTGCTGGCATCGACCGTAGTGTCGCTGTGGTGCACCAGGTGAAGTTTCCACAGCCACTTGTATCGATGCAGGCAGACATGGACGAGATACTGGCCAAAGAAGTCGAGTAGGACCAGAGAGATAACGAGCTGCATCCATAAAGGAATACCGATGATGTAGAAGAGCCCAAACTCGAGGCGAGTGATATCTATGATTCCGTATGCCAGGAACGCAAGGCCAAGGGATATGATGCCCGAGGACAGTATAAAAACCATGTTGGTAGCGACGTGTGTTAACTTTCGATATCCGAATTCGATGTTGGGGAAAAGCGATTCGAGCGCGAGGGCGGCGAGCAGGCTGCCAAACAGCAATCCAACCCTGGTCGAGTCAGGCAGCTGATTGAGCTCATGAATGAATTGTTCCATGTCATCTATCTTAGTAGAGATAGCATCAACCGTCTTGCGGGACATCAGGGTTATTTGACGGGAAGCGTGCTCTCTGGTTTATTCAATCTTTGCCCTCGGTGCCCATGTGGCATTCATCATTTATCAGAGCAGGACATATGACGATTCAGATAGACCCGGAAACAGGACTTAAAACATTTAACACTCGAGCCGCCGTAGCGACTGACAAGATTGCCGGACGTGGTTACGCCGTCGTTGATGACCAGGCACTGAAGGATTTACCGGAGCCTCCGGCTGGCGCTGTTTTCAATGCGGAAGAACAGGCCAGGTATCGGGATTTCAAAGAGGCAAGGCGTGGCGCTGCGGATTATATGCCCATGGAAGGGGATTTCAGCAGGTACCTGGAGGACGTATATTCAGCTGATCCTGTTGAGCGGGAATCACTCGATGATGAGTGCGAAATTCTGGTTGTAGGAGCGGGGTTTGCAGGGTTGCTGCTATGGCACAAATTACGGCAAGCGGGTTTTAACGATGTTCGCTTCTGTGAAAAAGGTGGTGATGTTGGAGGTACCTGGTATTGGAATCGATACCCGGGTATCGCCTGCGACGTTGAAGCATACAGCTACCTGCCTTTACTCGAAGAGATGGGTTACGTCCCTTCCATGAAGTTCGCCTCGGGATTTGAAATCCTGGAGTACTGCCAGAAAATGGCAGAGAAATTTGGCTTTTATGATCATTGTCTTTTCCATACAACAGTTGAAAAAACGGTCTGGAACGAATCGTCCGGTCGCTGGTCTGTTCACACAGACCGCGGCGACTCGATGAAAGCTCGATACGTCATCCTGGCCAACGGGATTTTGACAACACCAAGGCTCGCGCGAATTCAGGGCATGGAGAAATACCAGGGGGATTCCTTCCACACCTCACGCTGGAACTATCATGTGGACTTAGAAGGCAAGCGCGTGGGGATTATCGGCACAGGTGCAACTGCAGTGCAGGCTGTGCCGGAGTTGGCCAAAATAGTGGGTGAACTTCATGTGTTCCAGAGGACACCGTCGTCCGTCGATGTAAGAGACCAAAGGGAAACAACGCAGGAAGAAAGGCAGACCTGGGCGAACGAGCCAGGTTGGGCAAAGGCCCGGCGAGCGAGGTTCGCCAAGATATCTGGGGGTCGAACTGCCATCAAGGCGAATGATGACTACCTTGCCGGTAAGGTACCTGATTTCAAGGAGCGTAAGGAGCATTCAGGAAAGTTGTCCCCTGAAGAAATGATCCAGAAGAATCTTGAATCCAACTTCCGGATTATGGAACAGATCAGGGGCAGAGTGGATGCGATAGTGGAAGACCCAAAAACGGCGGCCTCTCTAAAACCCTATTATCCTTACGGCTGCAAGCGGCCGACGTTTCATGATGAGTATCTGCCGGCATTCAATAGACCTAATGTCACGCTTGTAGATACTGCGCCCCACGGCGTTCGTGAGATCACGGAACACGGCATTGTGCACGATGGGGTAGAGTACCCGCTGGATGTTTTGATTTACGCTACCGGGTTTCAGTGGATGGCGACCTCAACGTTCAACATGATTGAGGGTCGTGATGGTCAGACGCTGAATGGTAAGTGGCAATCGGAGGGGACAAAAACTTTCCTTGGTATTCACAGTCATGGGTTCCCGAACCTGTTTATCGTTTCGGGTCCGCAAGGCGGTGGGGGAAGTTTCAATTTCACCAATGCTATCGAAGAGCATGGTGATTACATTGTCTGGATGTTGTCGACCATACGAGAGCAGGGAGCGAAGATAGTTGATGTTCGCAAAGAGCCAGAGGATCGGTATGCAGCACATTGTCGAAATGCCGATATCAATTCTGCGCCGCTGCGCGACTGTATCTCGTATTACAACGGTGAGGGCAATGCGGAGCCGGGGAGTCTGGCTTATTACGGTGGGGGTACCTGGCATAAAATTCGTATCGAAGCGCAGGCATCGCTGGAGCCCTACCTGTTTGAGTCAGGTAAATAGGTTGTTCGCGATACCACCGAGGAAAGCACAACCGGGAGAATGAAAAAGAGGGATTCGATCAGACGGTAACTGGTGCTGGTGATAGTCGTGATGTACTTTGCCGCTGCCGTTATCGTTACGATCTTGATGGCGAAATAAAGATGAAGTCAGTGGCAGAGTAACGTCGACGTTGAGTGCTATCAGGGTTTGTTGTCTGCCGCCCAGCGGGCTGCCTTAATAGCGTCGGCATCAAGGTCCATGGCGAGCGCTATCCTGGTGATGAAATCACGTTCCATATCCTCGACACGGTTGTCTGCAAGGGCGACAAGCCAGAGTTTCTCCAGAAGGAATTGTTTATCCCGTGCGCTGAACTGGGCATTCACAAAAGTCATTATCTGGTTTAGATACTCTTCTTCGCTTGCCGTTTCGCCTACTTCAATGAGCCGGTCGAGCACACCGTCGGGAATTTCAAAAGTTTCTCGCAATATTTTGCGGATAACCTTTTCTTCCTCGAGGTTCTGGACCAGATCAGATTTGGAGCAGGCAACAAGAATTGACGCAGCGGTGTAACGAAACTCAATCCCGTCGCGAGTTAGTTGTCCCGATGATCGTGGCTTGATGTAGACGTTGAAAAACTGCTCGAAATCCAAGGTCGATCCAGTGCAAATTAATGTAGGAAGAGATTCTAGGTGTCCTTTGGCCAGATATCCACTGGCCTGTTGACGCCCAGCGAGGCCTGTCTGATACCGAACGACCCGTCTGGCCTCTCCTGGCGACGTCGCAGGTCCGTAGAGGAAGATACCCTCTGGTGGTGCTGGGTGGGATGTACTTCCCCTTAGATAGGCGCGCCAACCGAAGCAGCCATGATTCGGCTCAGGTGGCTGTACGGCAACCCTGTTTCTTCCCTCCAGTTATTAAAGGCTTCCTGCGTTGCTCGCAATGCGCGTTGGCTGGTCGGTTCTTTATCAACTACCCCTTCCGCGACCAGGACAGTTACGACATCCTTACTGAACATGAAGGTGTCCTTGCCAACAAACCGAAGGAAGTACTGTCCCGTGTGTCCCCCGAGTCGGCTGCC
>DTZW01000275.1:12072-18671 GCA_012961165.1 Gammaproteobacteria bacterium
GATGATTGATGTGTCCTCGGCCAGGGATTCCAGTCGCTCATCACTGAAATTGGCGATTGCTTTGGGGTTAAACCCTGCGAACGCGGTCTCGAAGTTGGACCATTTGTTCTCGACAATCTTCCAAACGAACCCTGATCGAAAGACACATTTGGTCATTTCGGACAAATAGGAATCATCAGTGGCTCTTATAAGAGCCTGACGGGATTTCACCTTGGGCAGCGAAGCAGCAAGTTCCTGCCCACCTTTTCGATTAACCGCGCGAGTGTAAATCTGTTTGAAAGTCATTGTTTTAGGTGGTCATGTTTTTGAGCGCATCGTTCGCCGTCTGAACATCTTTATCCGATGATTCAAGGATTGATACGCCATGATGATACGCTTCTTCTGATGGGCTTTGCTATACGACCTTTGCAAAAACCTATTCGGGGCTAAACTGCGTTACATCCAGGCAAGGTCGAACGATTCGACCTTTGCGTTTCTCGGAACAGCGCTAATGAAAAGCTACTATGAGATCGATGAACAGCATATCTACCTTTCTGGTTTTTCATGAGGCAGAAGAACTGAAAGCGGGCGGATTCAACAATTTTCCCCTTTGTTCAAGGGGACCCTGTGTATCTGTGGTGTTAACTTCTGGAAGAAGGAATCCAGGGCGCCGACTTATTTAGATGAGGATACCCAGGTAAGCGCGCCACCCCTTTCCCGCAGACAAGCTTGCTGTAACTACCGTACTAAGCGATCGCCTGCCTGTTTGTTCTCGGGCTCGAAGATGAATTTCGATTGCGCCTGGGACGATTTCGACTATTGCCGTTTGAACCATTCCCTCTCGAACCATATCCCCTCGAACCATTTCCCCTCGAACCATTGTTCTTTGAAAAGCCAGAATTGTTTCCTGATCGATCGTGACCGGCGTTGGACAGTGGCAGAACATGATCAGGTTCGAAACCTTCTATCTCGACACGCTCCAGGGGTTTGTTGATTACTCGTTCAATATCCCGAAGCTGTTTGGATTCGTCTGCGCAGACAAGAGAGATGGCATTGCCTGTCGTTCCCGCCCGGCCGGTTCTGCCGATACGGTGGACATAGTCTTCCGGCACATGAGGTAAATCAAAATTGATCACCATTGGCAACTCCGAGATATCGATTCCCCTGGAGGCGATATCAGTAGCCACGAGTATTTCAACCTTGCCGCGTTTGAAGTCTTCAAGTGCTTTGGTTCTTTGGGCCTGACTTTTGTTGCCATGAATGGCCGCCGCACGAACACCCGTCTTCACCAGATCGCGGGTGAGTTTGTTCGCTCCGTGCTTGGTTTTTGAAAACACGAGCGCCTGTGACCAGCTGTTCAGTTGCACCAGATGCTGAAGCAGTTCGGATTTCCGTCTCTTGTCTACCGGGTGCAGGACTTGTTCGACCGTATGGGCCGCGGCATTTTTTGGCGTGACATTGACTTCAACCGGGTTTGACAGATAGTCGTGGGCCAGCTTTCTGATTTCTGGTGAGTAGGTCGCTGAGAACATCAGCGTTTGCTTGCTATCGGGCAGCAGCTTCTGGATGCGCTTGATATCAGGAATGAATCCCATATCCAGCATACGGTCTGCTTCATCAAGTACCAGCACGTCGACGTGCCTAAGGTTTACGGCTCTCTGTTGACTCAGATCCAGCAGGCGACCAGGGGTCGCTACAAGTATGTCGATACCCTGACGCAATTTCTTGATCTGTGGTCCTATCTTGACGCCGCCAAACACAGCCAGTGATTGAAGCGTCGTGTGCTTCCCGTAGGTGTTTGCGGATGCTTCGATCTGAGCCGCGAGTTCGCGTGTTGGTGTGATAATCAAAACGCGCGGGTGATTGCCGGGATTGTCTAGTTGGCCTAGCTTTTCCAGTAGTGGTAGCGTGAAGGCTGCGGTCTTACCGGTTCCGGTTTGAGCAGATGCCATCAGGTCTCTTCCCGAGAGGATTGGCTCAATCGCCGCTGATTGGATGGCGGTTGGCTCTGTATATCCGCTATCGGATATCGCTTTTAGTAGTGGCTCGGACAAGCCAAGTTCATTAAAACTCATATTCTTTCCTGGCGCCTTTTTACGGGCACAATGATGTAATTCACCGCAATTATTGCGATGTTAGGGCGCACGAATGCGCTGGACGACATAAAGAGTTGAGGCAGTGGCGTTACAAGCCTGGCTGGCCTCGAGGTGAGGGGCGACTGGGGTACCCAGTGCTATCAAATCAACATGACGTGGCTGATCATAGATCAGCGCGCGCAGTCTAGGGTGCTAAATCGCGTAAAGCAAGGATTATTGGTGCCACGGCCGTCAATCGGTCGCAATCGCGAGACGCAAGTAGTAGGGTGAATCACCTCTTTATGACGCTACCGTATCCCTGAAACCAGCCAATTAAGGTATCGATACCAGACAATTGAGTTTGAAGGGTCAGATATCCATGTAAGAACGCTGCGCGATACACAGCAATTCAGCGATCCAAATGGTGTCGCCCGGGAACTGGGTGTTCCAGAAGCGATATGGCCTCTGTTTGGCGTCATCTGGGAATCTTCACAGGTTCTTGCGCGGTTGATGGAAACATTTGATATTAAGGACAAGCGTATCCTGGAGGTTGGCTGCGGAGTGGGGCTAACGAGCCTGATGTTGAATTCCAGGATTGCGGATATCACGGCAACAGATCATCACCCGGAGGCCAACGCCTACCTTCAGTTGAATGTTGACCTAAATGAAGGACGCAGCATCCCGTTTGTGCGCACAGGTTGGGAACAGGAGGATACCAGTCTGGGAGAGTTTGACCTGATCGTTGGCAGCGATATTCTCTATCAGCCGGATCACGCCATACTGCTGTCCGGGTTCGTTAACCGACATGCAAAAGAAAAATGTGAAGTCATTATTGTCGATCCTGGAAGGGGGAATGCTGCGAAGTTCAGCAATGCCATGCTGGCTCTAGGATTTGTTCAGTCAGATTTGAAAGCAGCGCCCGTTATGCAGGGCGGCCAACCCTGCAAAGGTCTAATTCGTCACTTCGAAAGGTAGTCCTCTCGAAGTAACCCTTTCCAAACTGGAATTTATTACTTTCTAATTATTCCCTAATCGATTCCTGTTACTGCTGATAATTTGGTCCTGTCTGAATTGGCGACACACTCTGATCACGAAAGGCGCACATCATGTCTATTCCACAGGTACAACCAATCCCAGCGATTAACAGTGTTGAAACAGCAGAAATGAAACAACCTCTGCAATATCATGAAGTAGATGAATCCCTGTCCGAGTGGGAATTGGCGCGCCTGACCAGCAAAACCTGGTCGATGGAACAGGATTAGTTTTGGGCAGCTTTATTTCGATGCAATAAACGCATCAGGGTTAAGCTGACCGCAAGTCCGATCGTTGCAAACGCCGAGAGAAACACGAAGAAGTGTTGATGGCCTGTTGCACCTGGGTTGGCATCGATCATGATGCCGGCGACCAGTGATACGAAGATGTCTGGTGTATACCCGACGACCGAGACAAGGCCAACTGCGGTGCCAGTCATGATGACTGGGACTTTCGCTTCCTCGAACAACGCGAAATACAAACCACGCATGGCGAATATCGCCGTTGACCCTATCAGGATGTTGCCGAGAAGAATCCAGGCTGCGCCTGCAATGGGAGTCGTAAATGCGAAAAACAGGTCCGAGGCCAACAAAAACAGAAAAGACAAAGCAAGCATCCGGGATACATTATATCGATCGCCGAGCAGGCCGGCGCCCAGCGCTGCAACCGGTCGAAGCCAGGCACCAATGGTCACAATTGCCGCTGCATCGACTTCGTTCATTCCGTAAGCCTGGACAGCAAACAGTGAGTAGTTATCAAATCCCTTGTAGGCGACGTAAGCGCAAAGCAGGATGACTGCCTGCATCCATACCGCAGGTATCCTGAGCACCGCAACGATGTGCTTTGAAATGGTGTCATCGGGTGCGTGTTCTTTGCCATTGGCTTCAGATGGATGGGCGTCTTGGATGGCGAACCAGACAAAAACACCGGCCAGTGCGGTAACGATGCTGTAACCCCAGATGACCTGAAACAGCGCGTCCTGTTTTTCCTGCAGGGAAGCAGTTGCGGCATCTTCCGGGAATGTCAGGCTGAAAATCATGACACCCGCTGATGCCAGTGCGGCTGCCAATAGTCCACGACCACCATCCAGCAGTCCGTATGCCCTACCCTGCGCAGCGTTGCCGCCCCAGTCGCGAGTCGCCCTGATCAGGGCCGCCCAAAAAAACAGGATAGTGGTGACCCCAAAAAAAGCCCAAAGCCAGCTCGATCCGATGTAGCCAGGAAAACTGGTCATATAGACCCCACCCAGTGCGGTTGACCAGAGCGAGAAAGCAAGGAGCTTGCGTGCAGGGAACCGGTCAGCCAGCGGGCCACCCGGGAAGTAGGCGATCATGGCAACGATGCCGTAGATGCCCTGCGCTGCGCCCAGTTCCGTCGCTGTCAGGTCGAATACTTCAAGTACTGTTGGCCGGAAGAAGCGAGTGACATGAAATGGTATTGCGTAAACGGCTTCACCAGCGAATATCAGCGCGGTCATGAAGATAAATCGCTGTCGCACAAGGTGTTGAGAATCGATAGTCTGGCTGTCCCTATATTGTGTTGCAGGTGGGGTTAAATTTACCCATTCAGGATGATCTCGCTGGCCCGCCAGCCAACTGCCATCGCGGGGGCGTTGGTATTGCCGCTGGGTAGTGCGGGCATGATGGAGCAATCTGCCACTCGAAGCCCAGTGACCCCTCTAACCCGGAGCTGGTTGTCGACCACTGACTGTTCATCCTTTCCCATTCTGCAGGAGCCGGTGGCATGAAGCCCGCTGGTCGACAAGCGGTGTACCGCCTCCAGGATTTGTTCATCACTCTGGCAATCTTCGCCGGGGATCAGTTCCTCACCAAAATAGTTCGCTGCGGCGGGCTGTTGCGCATACTTGCGCATGGTGCGGACCATCGCGACAACCGCTTTTTGGTCATAGTCTGTGCTCAGCCAGTTAGGCTTGATTGCTGGCGGTTTTTTCGGATCAGCGCTTTCAATGCTAATTTCGCCTTCGCTCGTCAGATTCAGTAGTTGGCCATAAATAGTAATACCAGGCTGGCTGTCCGGCTTGTTCAGTTGCACAGGGAAATTGTCGTCTGATCGGCCATAGCTGAAGGCGCCCAAATAAAGCTGCGTGTCTGGTCGATTTGCGCCAGGCATGGAACGAACAAATGCGCCTATTTCAAAAGGCCCGGTTGCCATTGGCCCGGTATGTGTCAGGTAGTATTGCAGCACGCTGGCTACAAGGCCTGCCCCACGGAAGCGATGATTGATACCCTTGCCATTTTTTAATCGATGAGGCATGGAAAACCCAAGGTGTTCCCTCAGCTTTCGCCCGACGTCGGGGCTATCATGAATAATGTCGATACCAAGTGAGTTAAGCAGGCCTGCCGGGCCGATGCCGGATAGCTGCAATAGTTTTGGGGAAAGCAAGGCGCCCGCGCTGAGAATAATCTCTCCGCGACACTGAAATGTCGTTGGGGAGCCGCCAACGTCACAATCGATGCTGACAGCCCTGCCATCCTCAAAGTTAACCTTGTGCCCGTGGGCACTGGTTACGACGGTGAGATTGCTGCGTTTCATTGCAGGCTTCAGGAAAACGCGAGACGCGCTCATTCGGCGTCCGTTTTTAATGTTGTGATTGTAGTAACCAACACCTTCAAGAGTCTCGTCGTTTAGGTCTTCTTTGCGCTCAAGACCGAATTGGACTCCCGCTTCGATCAGCTGTTCGGCGATTGGGTACCTGAATTGTCCCGTTGATATCGGAAGCGGTCCGGCTCCTCCCCGGTGATCAGCTGCCCCGAGTTCATGTGACTCGATCTGGCGATACACGGCCTTAATATCTTCCCAGCCCCAACCCGGTCCGCCCAGGGTGTTCCATTCTTCATAGTCCTGTGGATGCCCCCGGGAATAGATCATTCCGTTGATAGAACTGGATCCACCCAAAGATTTACCGCGAATCCAGACCTCGGTTGCCGGGAGTCCAGGTTTTCTAGGTTGCTTGATGGGGAACGTCCAGGTGAATCGGGGGTGCCGGACGAGTTTCGCGATGCCCTTGGGCATTCCCACATAAGGATGCAGGTCGTTGCCGCCTGCTTCCAGCACCAGTACCCGGTTATCTGGATTTTCAGAGAGGCGGTTAGCCAGTACACAGCCTGCAGATCCTGCTCCTACAATAATGTAGTCATAGTCATAGTTGTTGATAGTCCACCTCCGCACCCATTAAACAGAGGCTAGACGGTTTTGCCAAGGTGAAAGCATCTTAGAGCTTGATCCTGGAGACAGGAAGTTAAGTTATGTTCTCGCTTGTTTTGATCGGTATCAAAGTATAAACCATGATAAATCGGCAAAAGAGAACTAATGTTGGTTAACTATTTTTATTGGTAGGGATATGTCCATAGTCATTGAGCGTTACGAAGAATTTACCTCCCGGATAGCGAACGAAACTATCGGGCACGTCTATCCTGAAAAGATAACGGATGTTGAAATCCACGGTCTGGGCGAAGGCGTTGGGTTGATGTCCTCGATTGCCCGAGGCCACCT
>DTZW01000276.1:0-6973 GCA_012961165.1 Gammaproteobacteria bacterium
AAACGCGTTCAACATCAGCAATCCTGTGAGCCGACCGCTATTTACCATAGCCCAGCCACCAGCATCTCCATCACGGATGCTTGGAGTCCCTGGAATAACAGGTGACAACAGCCAATATCCGCTGGCCAGGGCACTGTGTTCACCACCGGCAAATCGAATCGCCAATCCACCTCCACTGGAGTGACCACCAATAATAATCTCTCCCTCATCGCCTTCGCTGCGTGCATGAGCAATCAAATCCGCAAGATCGCCTTCGAGTTGCCCCATGTAATCAATATCACCCCGACGCGCGCCAGACAGGTAATGGCCCCGCAAATTCGGCATATAGACTTTCGCCAGACCTGCCTCACTAATCGACTTAGCCAAACCGTCATAGGCAGCGCTATGGTAGGAAGAACCATGAATAAACAATAGGATCCGCGCCGACGATGACGGGTACACCCGATAGGCCAGTTGTTCACCATCCCTGGACATATATCTTTGTATCGCCGCTGGGGTCGATGCCTCACTCGGTTTTTTCTCCACCGGGTTTTCAAAACCGAAGACATCATCAACGTTGCCCAGACGCTCCATGGGCGTCATTACCAACAACAGCGCGACGACTATCACGGCGCTGAAGATCGCAATCGCCACTAACAAAAATTTAATCATGCTTAGACCGTTTGTTACCTTTAAATCCAACATACTACCGCATACGCCACTTCCACAACGCTTGCAGACCCATATCCTTTGGCAACCGATTCACGCCGCGATAACACGCTTTCATCAGTTAATAACCCCCGTCACTATTCAAACCACCCCTGCTACACCCCCCCTGCTACACCCCCACCAAGCAGTGGCGATGGCGGTAGCGACGAGAGTCCGGGAAGTCCTACTGGTGCTCCAGGAACCCAACCCTGGAACTACAGAAAAAAGGTCCCAATTTGCGGCCTTTTTCGTGGGCTGGATTTATCCGCTTGCACACTCAGTGTGCTTCGGTTGCGCGGTTTGAATTAGAAGGATTGGTCCACGTCTTCTGCGAGTGAAACACCTTTAGGTTTGCCGACAAGTTCGGCAGGCACGCCATTGCCCCTAACTGATGATTAATATCACGGCGATGAGTTTCTCCCTGCGCCAACAGTAAACAGCATGGGGTAATCGCCCTTCAGGACGTCAGCCCGAAGTTGCATGCCCTGGCAGGGTTTAACCACTACTTGCAATACGGCTTCTCTCTTTCATGAAGCAAGCAGCCATCCGATCTGTTTCGATACTATGCCTGCTGGCCGAACATCTTTGTCAAAATTCCTATTCTCAATCGCCAGCATGCTCCTCACAAAAAGTTTGAACAGGGCTCTTCTGAAATCGAAAATTAACTTAGCATCACGGTTCTTTTTATTGGGGGAACATTTAGAACGATTAACGACACTGCTGAAAACGCTCAAGCAGCGGTTGATAAATCACCGTCGACACCGGCCCCACCGCCACCCACTCAAATACCATCGCGTTCATTTCAACATTTTTGTCAGGCATTTTTTGTCCAAGCCCCTGCTCCAGACGCGACATTTGATACTGCATACGCAGAGACTTATCCTCCTCTGGCGTTGACCGGTCGCACAGTATTTCAGCACGAATACAAAATATTTTTAGCGCCTGCTCATTCTCTTCTTGCGTTGCGTCGCCAGCCCCTTGCGCCATTTTCCGTTCAAGTGCCGCCAATCCATTCTTGGGCCATTGCTCAACACTGGATATATAAGCTCTTGCCTCCTGCTCAAGAACTGCCGCAGTCGCTGCACTCTCAGCGATTTGATACAGTCGAATTTTATCCGCCGCAGTCAGATAATCCAGCCACACTTGTTCCTTAGATGCCTTCAATTGCCGCGATACCCTGCTATCAAATTGCTCGATAGATTTATAGAAAGCCTGGTTCAAACTATTCTCTTTCGCCCTGGGTAAACTACCCAACTCTTTATATTCTGTCTGACATTCTGCAACACGGGCTCTGGCGTCCAAGAGGGCTTTACCTGAAAATTCCAGCAAGCCCTCAACTTCATGCAGCAGTGCCAACGCAGCATTTTTATTGACATCAAGTTCTACTTTAAACTCTTCCGTTTGCTGCTGTCGCTTTTCAAATATTGCATCGCAGCCTTTGCGGAAGGTCTTCCATAAAACCTGCTCGTCTTTACGCAAAGCAGCCCCAGCCAGTTTCCACTGTGCCTGCAACCGTTTAACCTCTTCTACCGCCTGACGATTATCCTGCCGATCCACCAACTTTAGTACCTGGTCGATAAACTGACGTTTTATGTCTGCATTTTTCTGGTAGTGCTCGTTCAACTTTGCTCTTAACGCATCTAACATGCGATCAAAACCTTGCTGCACCGGTTTATTCGCGGTTCGCTCAATAGGGGCATAACTGCGCCACTGTTTAATCGCGGTAGTGATTAATTTTTCGACGGCACTACTGTCAATGACCTGTGCTTCTTCTCCATCCCACCGCTGCGCTGATAAATAACTTTCTAATTGAGTGACCATCTGGATTCGTTTTTCCAAATTATCGCTTCGAATTTTGGCTTGCTGATCGAAGAAAACCTTACAGGGCTGGTAAGCCTGCTGCGCCAATTGATGAAACGTCTCCCACAAGGCCTGATCCTGGGCGCCTTTACTCAGACCCTTCCACTCATTCTGTAAGCGACTGATTTTAGTTGCCAGTGCTTCCGGGTTTTCCCGACTATCGACCAGCGCCCGCATTTGTTCAATTAATTGTTGTTTTTTTGGTTCGACCACATAATCTTTCCAATCCAGTAGTTTTTCTAAAGCAGTATCCAACTGCTCCAACTGCTTGGATAAATAAGCCGGCATCGCCTCCAATCCCGATCGCTTTTCTTCAATTGTGCGCCTGATACCCGCAGCTGGACGGGACTGCCCGGAATCAGTAGCGGACTGGGCCTTACGGATCAAAGTACTCAGCTGACGCAACTGATTTTTCTCTGCCTGTTTTTTCTCTGCCCCTTGTTTTTCCCGTTCTGAAATCAGCGCCAGTGCATCTAACAACTGCTGCGGCTGCAAATCTGCGGTAAGTAGATTAGCCGTTTTTATACGGACCAGTAAATCGTCATAACCGGAAGCGTTGGATGCTCGCGTGTCGACATTGGCCTTATCAATGTCAATGTCAGTTTCAGTTTCAGTTTCAGTTTCAGTTTCAGTTTCAGTTTCAGTTTCAGTTTCAGTTTCAGTTTCAGCATGAGTCTCTGCCTGAAGGCCGCTGAAGCCTGCCAGCTGATCAATTAGACTGCCATGCTGCTGCAACTGTTGTAACTGAAATTCGATCCCATCCCCTAATTGCGTAAAAGCTTTTTCATCCGACTTCTGCGCAGGTTTATACTGGACGGCGCCTAGCCACTGATGACGGCATTCTTCCAGAAGCGCTTCCGTTGACTCAAACTCTTCCTCAGTGGCAACACAATCAAACAGGTGAGCAAGTACGCCACGGAGTTTGTCTATAATCGCAGCTTGCTGCTGAGCAGCATTGGCGATGGCAACCTCCCGCGCCTCAACATCAGCCTGCTGTTTCAAAAAAGCATCAATGGTTTGTTGGCATTCCAACGTGGCCTGCTGTACCCGCGCCACAATAGGTTCATGAGCTTGCGTTTGCAGTAACGCCCACTGCTCTTGAAAATGTTGGTGACGGGCGGTAAAAAAATTATCGAAGGGCCGTTTACTATGGGCTTCCAAGTGTTCACACAGGCTAACAATCTCGGCCTGGGTTTGTGCCGCACGCTGATCCCGATCGCGAAAACCATCACACTTCCTCTTCACAATTTTATAGACTTGCTTGTCTTTACCTTTGGTTTTTTTCAATAAAAATTTGAGCCGCTCTTCATCTTCAATCTTTTCTGCGGCTAGCTGCCGCAACCTAATCGACACGCCTTCCAAGGCTATTTGATAGAAAAAATCTTCGTCACTGTTCGAGTCCAACAACTGCTCTAGTAAATCATCCTGTTGACAAAACCCGACCACCGCAAACTGCGCCATAAGATCAACACCGTCAGCAGCAAGCTGATCCAGCGTGATTGCGCCTTGATCAGCCAGCGCCGCAAGACGCTGCCGGGCCTTTTGTTGCACACCTTGTTGCACACCTTGTTGCAAACCGGCAATACCTCTGTCATAAGCCAGCTCAATTAGCGCTGGCCCATAGTCCAACCGAGCAATGGCCGCCAGACGCAAAACATCGCTCTCGTTTTCTACAGCAATGGCTACCAGCACCTCTATCGGTAATTGATCGAGCTCGGCGAGCTGTTCTTCCAGGGTTTTAGGCTTAGCTTTTAATTTGCTGAGAAATTGAGACAAGACTGTCATATTGTGTTCCTACTACAGATATCAATACCAGGGTCTTAAACACCAACAGCACAATTATAACCGCTAATGATGAAAAGCCTGGAGACGTTCAAGGCCAATGCCTATTCCCTGGATGAATTAATATTATTTTGATGTTGTATGATCGATCGACTTCAATCTCATCGACACAATGCTCCAATACATTGGTTCGCCACTGCATACCGAGAAAGGCCGGCCCAACAAATGACTACCCATCGACAGGTTAATGCAATACTACGTCGACCTTTATGTTATGACAATTCAACAGACTCCGCCAAAGCCGACAGACCGACCGTTGATGTCCTCTGGTGCTATGATACCACCGGAAAATGTCAAAATAGCGCTTTAAGCCGGTTTTAAAAACCCAAGGAAATAAAATGAGTCTGCATGTCTATCTCTCAGGTGAAATACATACTGATTGGAGAGAGAAAATTATTACCGCCTGCGAAGGTAACGGATGCACGTTTTCTTCAGCGGTCACCAATCATGAGGCAAGCGATGCTGCAGGTGATGTTCTGGGAGCCGAAGAGGTGGGTTTCTGGCGAGACCATAAATCAGCCAAAGTGAATTCGATCCGAACGAAGACTCAGATTGAAAATTGCGATATCGCAGTTATAAGATTTGGTGACAAGTACAAACAATGGAACGCGGCTTTTGATGCCGGTTATTGTGCAGCGATGGGTACGCCTTACATCACGCTTCATGACCAAGACATTATCCACCCCTTAAAAGAAGTTGATGCCGCCGCACAAGCCTGGGCGACAACCCCAGAGCAGGTCGTTGAGCTTTTGAACTACATCGTCAATCAGGAATGACGATCCCTGTTTTAGAAAGTGAACGCCTATTACTCAGAGGCTTTCTGCCGTCAGATGCTGCTACTGTGCAGCAGCTTGCGGGTGCCTTTGAAATTGCTGACACCACAATGAACATTCCACATCCTTATGAGGATGGTATGGCAGAGTCATGGATCGAACATCACCCTACTGCTTATAAGCGGGGTGTTTTGGTTCCTTTTGCCATAACCCGCAAACACGACTCTGCCAGAACTCCGGTACAACCATATTATGACAACGGCACAGCCACCTTCAGCATCTAGGCATTTGCACCTTTCCTGGCAGGGATCAAGAACGACATCTACCATCGCACGATGTTAGTGATTTTGTTGGTGACTACCATGGCGGGCGCAATCATTTCTCAAACTGCCCAATAACCAAATATTGCCCGCGTTTGACTAACCGCCTGTTGATTTCAATGTACGGATAGCACCATGGTCCCCTTCTGGCCACTGTGTTATACCTGGTTTTATAGAAATAGCGGTCACCGCAACGGGTGGTCTTAGCAACATGGGTTGATCAACTGCACGGAGATGATTAATGGCTTACGAAATCAAAAAATTCCCTTACGACGGTACGGTTGACGCCGACGGCCACATCCTCGAACCCGTGGATTTGTGGGAGAACTATCTGGAGGATAAATACAAGGATCGGGCGCTGAGAATTAAGGTTGATAACGACGGATTCGAATATCTGGAAATCAACGGCAAACCGTCAAAACGGAGTGTCAGAGGCAGCCTTGGATTGTTGGGTGCCATGGGTGAAGAAGATATGCGCCCTCGACCTGACCGCCGCTATTCCGAGAACATGCCTTTTGGCTCAAGCAATCCGCAGGAGCGCCTGTCTCTGATGGATCAGGAAAACCTGAGCCATTGTCTGCTGTACCCTACTATCGGATTGTTATGGGAATGTGAGTTAGACGACCCGGAGATCAGCCTTGCGTATGCACGGGCTTACAACCGCTGGATTGCGGAATTCTGCAAGGATTCAGGGGGCAGATTAATCCCTATCGCCCAGCTAACCCTTCTCGACCCGGAAGGTTCAGCGGCGGAACTGGAACGCGCGGTAAAGGAAGGTTGCCGAGGTGCGTGGGTTAACCCGTTTAATCACAAAGGGATTATTCATGGCGCTGAAGAACACGACATACTACACGCAAAATGTCAGGAGCTGGATGTACCCATTGCTATTCATCCAACTTTCATTCCTCACGGCGCAGCCGACGGCATATTCAACTGGCCTAGGCAGGGTCGCGCTTGGGGTGAGATGATCTGGTTGCGCAGTGTTGTCCAACAAGTGGTGATATCCTACATGGCGCTTGGGACGCTGGACCGGTTTCCCAATTTGAAACTTGGTATTCTGGAAGTTGGTTGCGGCTGGATTGGCGCCATGCTGGATCGGCTTGACGCATATACAGACGCGATCAACGCCGTTGGCAAAAGAAGATCTGCATCTGATTATTTTCGCGAGCAGTGTTTCATTTCTGGCGATCCTGACGAGACCACTGCGCCGCATACCATCGCTCACGTCGGCGTTGACAATTTTATGTGGGCAACCGATTACCCCCACCCTGACCATCCCCATACATGGGTGGACGCCCTGACCAATTTTGTTGAACCACTGTCAGTAGACGCCCGACAGAAATTTTTAGGGGAAAACGTAAAACGGATTTACAAGTTGACCTAGAACTAGCGGCTCAGTCATCCTGCCTTACAAAAACTGACCAAAGTCCAGTTCAAAGCAGGGTCGCCTGGCTTCGATTCTCGCCCTTCTGTTTTGCATGAAATTTTCCG
>DTZW01000276.1:7075-18614 GCA_012961165.1 Gammaproteobacteria bacterium
AGAAAATTTTAAAAGGAGCATGTTAGGAATGTTGACGGTTTGGCATCAACACCGGGCCCTGTAGTGACCCGGCGTCATGGGTAATATTTCGGTTGCCGCTGAACATCAGCAATTACCATACATAACCGCTCTCCGGAAAATGTGGTTTATACTGCCTATTCTCTAAGCTATGGAATTCGTATTGGTAGCTTTTGTAAGTTGAATATTTTAAAGATTAGCGGTTCTATTCAATCAATCCAGAGAATTTCACGCGTCTAAAGAAAAGGGTTAGCTAGTCTTGTTTTCCGATTGCTTTAAGACGAGCCTGAATATGAAGTAATTTTAAGCGTCGCCGAATGTAAAATTCCTCCATGGCTTCAACGCGATAATCAACCTCCTGCGCATAAGTAGGATTCTCAGGCACTGCCTCACGATTTTTTTCATAGGAAGCAATGTGCTTACGAATTGTATTATCCTTGTACAAACCAAGAGTCGGTTCACAAGAATCGCAAACATTGTAGCCGTACAGACTTTTTATTTGAGATTGGTTTGTACTACCACAGGAAAAACAACGCATAGCTTACAAACATGCTTGAAATTAGATTTTTTCAATTTAGCTTTTAAGTATGGGGTTGGCAACTATACTGCCTATTCTCCGAAAAATTTTGAGGCATTCGGATACGAGTAGCGCCATGCATGAGGAATAAGCAAGCCGCTATGGACGTCGGCTGAGCATTTGAGCCGTTGTTGCATGTGCAGGCAGGTTCGCTTCGCTAACCATCCGGGTTTGCCGAATTGGCAATTGCGTCAGGTTGGTGATCGCGGTGCGTCCGTTGCCAACTAAGCACCACTGTGGGCAATAATGCATATCCGTTTCCCGCAAAACTCCCGCACAGGGTTTGGGTGTTTTCGCACTTGAATTGGGACGAAAGACTCTTCCGCCATCTGCCAATGCTGGTGGAATCTAACTCGACTTGGCGGCCTAAAATTGCAAAGAATGCGGGTTGATCAGTGTGACCCAGTCCGTTAGTTCGTCAAAAACCACCAGATTATCATCGAGAACTGAAGCTAAACTCAATTTTCAGGGGATCATGTACTTAGCTGATGAAGAAAAAATGTGGTTAATTCTTCTTATACTCAGACATGGCCTAATCTAAGATAATGGGCGCCGCATTCGTCGTAGTTGTTATGCGCTGTTTTTGATCGCTGCTTGCGTGAGGTTAGGCGCCGGTCTGCTACTGATCGGGATAAGTGGCGTCCCAATTCTGTAACCAGGGTGGCTCTGCCCATAAGGTCATTTCGTCGTTAACGGGATAGATCACAGGATATAGGCCCTGGGTTTCATGCTCGCCGTTTTTGATTTTCATCAAGCTGATCTGCAGGTCCTTAACGTCGCTGGCGCCCAGAACCGGAGCGCCTGGCGGATAAAGTCGGTGCGCGCCGTAGATCTTTGTCTCTGAATTAACGACGTCACTAAGATGTTTCGCGCCTTGGTCGTAGTCACCTAGGCTGCTGTTGGGCAAAAAAGCGAACAATGGTCCTTGGTACATGAAGTCGCCGGCAAACAACAGGTTAGCCGCGGCGTCAAAGAGCGAGATGGAGTCAGTGGTGTGGCCCGGCGTATAAATCACCTTCAGGACTCTGCCGCCTAGGTCCACGTTCGTGCCGGGTGTCAGCCACTCAGCAACCGAAAAGGTTGGCAGGTCAAAGCCTTCGGGTTCACCAAGATGTTCCTGCCAGGTCAGGGTTAGTTGGTCGTCGTTTGCACGCGATCGGATGTGCGGTAAATCCACCACGGCGATGCGGTCGAAAGGTAAGCCGTCGCCGACGTGATCATAGTGGAAATGCGAGGGCACGAAAGTAATCGGCAACTGGGTTAATCCCTCAGCCACCGGGCGTATCTTGCGCGAGCCCGCACCTGCATCAAACAGGATGGCCCGATCTTCGCCGAGGATCAGGTAGCTGATGTTTTGCTGGTAATACCGGGGTTCACCTATCGCGATAGTGCGGCTGTCGAGTCGTTCGATGGTGTAGTAATCATCATGCCACACAACCTGATCGCCTTCTTCTTCAGCGGGGAGTAAATCTGGCGCCCCACCAAGCGAGAAAGCCAGCGACATGCCCACTAATGCCACCTGATACCGGAACAGGAAAAGGCCGATGGCTGCTAACGACAGCGCGACAAGGCCGACCGTAAGTTTTTTCGTCATGTGGTTGTCCTTTTTGATGCGTAGCCAAGGTTTTACCTTACCGCGGTAACTGGGACCCCGCGGCGGCGACGTAACCCCGATTCCACGTTGGGCTGATCGTCATATCATTGATGCAAACATGTTTGGGCAAGGTCGCCAGGAAGCGAATGACCTCACCACAATCTTCCGCCTGAACCATCTTGTCTCGGTCTTCCTGTGTCACAGGAATAGGACGGTTATCGAGTATCGGTGTGGCGACTTCCCCCGGACAAATCGCGGTGGCACGGACGCCATAGGTACAAGCCTCCATATTAATGCTCTCGTTCATCGCGTTCATGGCATGCTTGGCTGCCGTATAAGCGGGCCCTGTGACAACGCTGACATGCTTACCTGCCCAGGAAGAGATGTTGATAATAAGTCCGTCACCCTGCGTTTTCATGATCGGCAACACGGCCTTGCAGCAGTAAAAAGCGCCATCCAGATCAATACGAATCACTGAGTCCCAGTCCTCAAGCGAGACGTTATGCCAGTTACGCTCTTTAACGTTGATACCGGCACTGGCCACCATGACATCGATACGGCCAAACTTCGCCACAATGCGATCAACGACGGCTTGCACGTCTTCTTTGCAGGACACGTCCAGCACTTCAATCGTCGCCTGGCCTTGGCACTGTGCCGCCACTGCTTCCAGTTTGTCCAGGCGCCGCCCAGAGATGACAACGTTCATGCCTGCCTGGGCGAGCGCGATGGCTCCGGCTTCTCCTATTCCCGTGCCTGCGCCTGTGATCCAGGCTACTTTATGGGTCAAATCTCTCATTGGAATCCTCTTCTGGTGTCATTGATGGTCGAGTCTTTTACATAGCGTACCTTTTACCCTTCTGCGTTTCACGCGGTTACCGGTCCAGTTTACAGGGCGATTTTTTCAACTGGCAAACCTAACGCAGCAGGAATATTGAGCGTTGCCGCGATTCCACCTCCACAGTAGGTAATCATCCGGTCACCGACCATTTTTTCCTGGAATTTTTTAGACAGAAGATCATCTGGTAGCAGGTAGCCTCCGTCCATTAGCTCAAAGATCGGGTGGTTTACAGAGCCCGTGATGTGTCCGGCGTAGAATACGTCTTCCTCGCCTCTATACATTTCAGGCTTCAGTGTATTGACCACACAAGCGCTGCCGTCGGTGATTGAAGAGAGTACCTCATCTTTGCCTGCGAACATGTGTGGGGAAAGATGAGTGCTAAAAGTCGCGGGGGCATATTCGTTCTTGATGGTTTCGAGTTCCCCCTTTCCAGGCTTTGAGTCCACCGTTTAGCACCCTGACGTTTCGATGTTCGGCATATTGCAGCACCCACCAGATTCGGGTTGCCCAGGCCATCATCTCGGTGGAGTAAACCACTACAGGGGTATCGTTACTGACAACCAGGCCGCCAATAGCTTTCCCAAGGGTTTTCTCCTCAGGGATCGTCACGCTGGAGTGGCGTGTAAATCCAATCAACGCAAGAAACTCGAGCGTCCGGGCGGCGTTCCGCTGTGCCGTTATATAACGAGGCCGGCGATTGCTGAACAGCGGTTGTCACTGGCCAGCAATGGCAACGTGATTGTCGCCTTGAAGACACCGTATGATGATGGAACTTCCCATGTGCTACTAAGTCCCATGGAGTTCATGGGGCGCCTGGCAGCACTCGTTCCAAAATCTCGGGTGAACTGACGGGGACGCCTAGTCGAGGTTTCACGGTGTTTTCTCTCAGGGCGGCCTTCCGCCACGGAGTATGTTGAGAGAGCATGTCGTGCCGAGAAAGCCAGAAGATGAGTTGGAACAGGTCTTGCCATCCGCCAATAACAAGGCTTATTCAATGACGCACTGTTCTGTTCGGGGCCCAGAGATTAAAGCGCGTCTTTTCTATAGATCCGAACGCGGCCCGATAGAGAAGTGTGAAAAGTGCGGTGGCAAAGCGGGAGGCCGCCCCGCGAAGATCATCGCCTGTAGAGAGGAGCGATACGTCGCACCGTGCTGATGTCATTGAGAAAATACTGAAGCATCTGGGCATGGATGAGGCATCACAGGCGAGAAACCGTTCGCCACCAGTTGGACTGTTTGATCAGCCGACTCAACTATTCTGACATCTGCCAATGCTGGTGGAATCTAACTCGACTTGGCGGCCTAAAATTGCAAAGAATGCGGGTTGATCAGTGTGACCCAGTCCCTTAGTTCGTCAAAAACCACCAGATTGTCATCGAGAACTGAAGCTAAACTCAATTTTCAGGGGATCATGTACTTAGCTGATGAAGAAAAAATGTGGTTAATTCTTCTTATACTCTGGACTTTATACAGTGGCGGTCACGCTATCGTAGGATTTTAAATCCCTTAGATCGTCGACTTTGCGTACCCCCGACTTTCGTCGAGGCTCGCCTTTATCGAGAGTAGTGTAGGCAGCATTGCACGCAGACGACAACCAACTACGCGTGCTATTGTGGCTCCTATCACAAAAAGGGTTTTATAAAATCTGCCTGGAATGTTTTTGAATCCTGTAACTCATGAAAACTGAGACCTGGTCATCCCGCACAACGTTCCTGTTTGCCACCATCAGTTGCTCAGTGGGCCTTGGAAACCTGTGGCGATTCCCGTATGTGGCTGGCGAAAACGGCGGCGGCGCTTTTGTGCTGGTCTATCTATTTTTTGTCTTCAGTATAGGTGTCCCGCTGGTGATGGCTGAGCTGGCTATCGCCCGCCGCGGCCATGCCAGCCCGGTAGCCACTACGGCTGCAATTTCTGCCGAGGAGAGCGGCCACAGCCGCTGGCAGATTATCGGCTGGATGAGTGTGTTGGCGCCGCTATTGGCACTCGGCTTTTACTCGGTGGTAGGCGGTTGGTCGTTGGATTATTTGCTGCAGGCCGCCAGCGGTGCCTTTGTAGATGCCGACGCGGATCGGGCGGGAAAGCTGTTCACCAATGTGCTGGCCTCTCCCCTGCGCATGATCGCCTCTTTCAGCATAATGGTGGTATCAGTCGCCATCGTTGTTGGTAGCGGTCTCAGTAAGGGGATAGAACGGATAGCCAAATTCATGATGCCTGCTCTATTTGCGCTGCTGTTTTCCCTCGCCATCTATTCCAATATCGTCGGTGACAGTGCCCGCGCCTGGGACTTTCTGTTCAATACCGATTTTTCAAAACTCAGTGCCAACGGCATATTAATAGCCCTGGGCCAGTCACTGTTCTCCATCGCGGTGGGAACCGGCGCCCTGCTCGCCTATGGTGCCTATTTGTCCGATGATATATCTATCCCCCAGGCGGCCTGGGCAATAGGCCTGGCCGATACGTTTGCTGCCCTGTTGGCCGGGCTGGTCATATTTCCCATGGTTTTCGGCTCCGGCCTTGATGCCGGCGAAGGCCCAGGCCTGATCTTCGTCACCCTGCCGCTGGCATTCAGCGTCATGCCCGCAGGGCAATTCGTCGCTGCATTGTTTTTCCTGCTGGTATTCCTGGCCGCCTTCACCTCCGGGCTTGGAATGATGGAGCCCTTCGTGTCCTGGGCAGAAGAACGTAAAACCCTGAGCCGCCCCAAGGCCGCTCTGCTAACCGGAGCACTGGTCTGGGTACTGGGTCTTGCCGCCGTCTTCTCATTCAATATCTGGAAAGACTTCACCCCGCTGGACATGATTGAGCAGCTCCGCGGGCTTACCGTGTTCTCGATTCTCGACTACGTGGTATCCAACTTCATGCTGCCCTTCAACGCATTACTGATCGCGCTAATGGCTGGCTGGGCGATCAATAGCGAGCGCATGCGTCAGGATATTGGCATCAAGTCGGATTTCGCCTGGCGCGCCTGGCAACTTTCTACCAGGTTGCTGGCACCCACAGCCGTGACCTGCGTTTTCCTGTTCAACGTATTGGATTAACCGGAGCCGGCTAGCTCCAGACGACAGTGACAATCTACCCCGGCCGTTTGGACAGCAACTTTTCCGACAAACCCGGGCCGCGCCCCGGTTTGGTCCAGGGACAGACCTCGATACAAATCCCGCAGCCCACGGTATGGGTGAAATAGGGCGCACATTTGTCAAAGTCCACATACCATTTTTCCACACCGCGCACGGTCTGCTTGCGATCACCGATTGCATCTACCGGGCAATCTATGGTGCAGCGCCGACAGCCAACACAGAGATCGTCCACGGCAATATCCACAGGCTTATCCGCAGCCAGCGGCATATCCGTTAACACCGTAGCGATACGCATGCCCGAGCCATATTCCTTGCAGATCAAAGAGCCATGCTTGCCCAACTGCCCCAGCCCCGCTTCAATCGCCAGCGGGATGTGTAGTAAGTCAGCACCTTCACAGTAGGCCCGTGCGCGCCAGCCCATGCTCCGAATACGTTGCGAGAGCGTAATAACATTGCGCGTTATCTCCATATAGGCACGCATCGTTTCAGTGCCAGCCCGATTGGTAGTGACGTAAGCCATTTCCTCATTGTCCATTGGCAACAACACCACGATGGCACGAACATATTGAGGGTTTGTACCCTTATACAGTGCTTGCTCAGAAAGATGGGTTATACCTACCACTCCAGCGCCAAGCTCCAGCGCCAGCGCCTTTATCTCCTGCGACTTTTGTTGCGCATCGACCACCGGTTGCTGCACAGCCGCAATAGGTCCGTCGGCATTGCGCAACAGCCAGCGATTGACCAGATTGAGCCAGTAGACTTTGAAGGGATTGATAAGCGCGAAAAATATTTCCAACCGCGCCCACTCCAGCTGCCGGGCGCCCGAGCCGTGAAATATCTGGGTAGCGCGGCGTGGCGTGGTCTCGCCAAGTCCATTAATGGTATTACCTGACACGGGCTTGTGGCGATAAGCGAACGGCAGCTTCGGTGAAGGGAATTTTTTCTTCATAAGACTAGTCGGGAAACTGATCTTCAAGCAGCAACGGTTCGCCAGAGACTTGCGCCTTGCGATAGGCACGACGCACCAAGGCACCTTTACTCATCCACATCAACGCCCGTACCGCCAACCACCGCAGCAACTTTACATCGCGCCACAGCGCCTGCAAACGGGTCGGGTTTTCCAGATAGAATTGTTCTTCGAAAGAAGCCATAGTCTCAGTCTAGCACGCTGCGGGCCGGGGCAGTCGGCTATGGCCTATGCTTGCATATAGGCACCAAGTACGGCCAGCACTGCCTCATTCTCGGTATCGAGACCAATGGTAATACGCAAAAACTGATCCGAGCCACCGGCTGGGCGCGTGATAATACCCTGCGATTGTAAATAGGCATCAGCAGCGGTCGCCGCCGCCAGTGCTGCGCTGAACTTAACGAGGTTTCACGGTGTTTTCTCCCGGGGCGGCCTTCCGCCACGGAGTAAGTTGAGAGCGCATGTCGTGCCGAGAAAGCCAGAAGATGAGTTGGAACAGGTCTTGCCATCCGCCAATAACAAGGCTTATTCAATGACGCACTGTTCTGTTCGGGGCCCAGAGATTAAAGCGCGTCTTTTCTATAGATCCGAACGCGGCCCGGGTATCACAGCTGGATGAGCACCTGGTCGCCTAGGGCATGCGACGCCAGTACGGCATCAAGGTGCCCAGTTTTTTTAATATGCCCTATATCGTGCAGAGCAGTGACCTGATCTGCGGCCTGCCGGAACACATGGCCCTGCAGGTACAGGGGGTAGGCCTTATGGCTCAGATATAGATGACGATGGATTTATGATCCGCATCGCAGTTGATCAGGTCAACCCGCTTTTGCACGATCCGCCAGTCACTTCCTTCCCGGCGCAGCTTGTGAGTACAGGTTCCGGCATACACGCTCTGGATGCGGTAGTAAATCACCGTCTGGAAATTGGATTTGACCACTATCTCACTACCATCTGCGGAGCTCTCCAGCAGGCGGGTGTTGGCCAGTACGTGGGAACTGCGAACCGCATACTGCATGGAAGCCGCCAGGCGATGACCAAAGTTTTCGGCCCTGATCGCCATCATCATCTTGTCTTCGTAAATGATGGAGATGTGACCCAGCGGGTCATCCTGGTCCGGTGAAACAGGCAACCAGTAGGTGCCGTCTTCGGTAAACAGGTCGCGCCAGGCGTGCAGGTTACCGGCATCCAGCAAATCGGTTTCCCGGTACAGGAAGGCTTCGATTTCCTGCAGGTCAGGTGTTTCGTTGTTACTTGCCGCCAACATCAGGCCACCTCCCCTGTCATGTACTCATTCCAGGCCTTGTACTGGTTCCTTGAGGCCTGGTCACTGGTACCCGGGGACACCGTCACATCCCCCTCGGGTTTTTCCTGCCCGATAAAACGTCGCATATCTACCCAATGCGCCGATTCGGACTGCAGGGAATCCTGCATGCGCTCATAGCAATCCCAGTCATCGGGTCCTACCATGGAAGCTGGGGAATTGATGAGTCGCGAATAGGTAATGGTGCGGTGCAGCATTTCCTCCGGCGCACCCAGCAGGCGGAAGTGCCAGCTTTCCACCAGTGTTTTGTCCACAGCGATGGGGCGACACACCCGTGCGACCTGCACCGCATCCTTCAGGGTAAAGGAGGGATAGACCGTGGTGTTGTGGCGGTTTTGCGACAGTATCTCGTCCACCTTTTCCTGCCCGTAGGACGCCACCATGCTCTCCATGTAGCCGGGAATCTCGGAGTAGGAACTGTGAATACTGCCCTTGCCACCCATGAAGCTGTGGCCGTAGGGCATGGTGCGACAACCCAGGCTGTCAAAGAATTCGTAGGAACCACCAAAGGGGGAAATGATTTCCGCCTCACGTGGTGTCGGTGCGCCCTCGGGCAGGCGATCCACTACCTTGCGGGTAGAGTGTCCCACCGAGGCATGGGCCACCATGGGATGTACCGCGTCGTTGAGGTTTTCAATAAACATCTTCCAGTTAGAGTCATGCATATAGGGCAGGCTACTACCCACCACCTCAACCTCCCCCACCGGTGAGCGATCACACATATTGTCGATGGTAGCGATGGTAGCACCGAGAAAAGTTTTCAGGTCCGGGCCATCTGCTGCCAGCGAGGCAAACACAAAGCCCCGATGACTGGCCATACGCGCCACAGGCTGCATGCTGAACTGGGGGTCTTCCATATCGAAGTCGGTATCATCGTAGCCACAGGCGTGGGGAACCACGTTGAGTTTGCCATCCAGGTGATAACTCCAGCCGTGATAGGGACAGCGGAACATACTGGTTTTACCACATTTTTGCGCGGCCACCTTGGCGCCCTTGTGGCCACAGCGATTGTAAAGCACATGGACCTGTCCGGACTTGTCGCGCGACAGCACCACAGGTTCGGTGCCGATGGTAGTGGTAATAAACTCGCCCGCCTGGTTCACCTGTGACTCGTGGCCAACGTAGATCCATGCCCTGCCCCACAACCGCTCCATTTCCAGTTCAAACACTTCCGGGTTAGTGTAGACATCCCTATGTACCCGGTTTTTTTCCACCAGCTTGTCCAGTCTGTCCTGAGAATAGCTCATCTCTTTTTCTCCTATAGTGCCAGCGAGCCGAGACTCGCCCCGCCACAGACAAACAGGGTTTGCCCGGTAATAAAGTCGTTTTGTTCATCCGCCAGGAACATCACTGCCCTGGCCACATCGGAGGGCTTGCCCACCCGTTTCATGGGAATAGTCTGCGCGATGTCATCGATTTTGGGATCGCCCTCCGGGAACACATCGTGGAACATTTCTGTTGCCGCAATTGGCCCTGGGGCCACTGCATTCACAGTAATACCGTAGCGACCCAGCTCCAGCGCCCAGGTTCGCGTCTGGCCGATAATAGCGGCCTTGGTCGCCGAATAGTTAGTGCGGGTTTCCAGCCCCAGCAGCGCGCGGGAAGACATGTTAATTACCCGGCCAAAGTTGTTTTCTTTCATGGTGGGCAGGCAGGCCTGCAACAGCGTGATGCCGGTAGCCAGGTGAATTTCCGACAGATAATCCAGGTCTTCCAGTTGTGCATCTTCAACAAGGGCCGCGCGGATCAGGCCCGCGTTGTGTACCAGGGTGTCCACCGCGTAGTTCTCCTTCACCTGGGCGGCAACTGCGCGCGTGGCTTCCCGGTCCGCCAGGTCCACCGCGAAATTGTGCAGTCGATCAGACTCGATGACCGCGGGTCGACGCGCCAGGTTCAGCACGGTATAACCCGTCTCCAGGAAATGCTTGCAGATACTCTCGCCGATGCCGGTACTGCCACCGGTTACCAAAGCAGTTCTTTCGTGCATGAAGCCTCCCTAGGCTTTGTTTACCGCGTTTACCGTGTTGGCCGGCGACGCCTGCAGAATGCTGCTGCCGGCCTGGATAGCGTGACTCACCTCCAGCCGTATATTCCCCGGTGGACAGCTGGCAGTCAATCGGGCCAGGACTACCGGTCCGCAATCCAGCTTTACCGAGGCCAGCCGCCAGGGCAGCTGTTCCTGGAAAAAAGGCTCCAGGCTGTGCTGCAATTCGCTGTACGCCAGCAAGTCACCGCCGCGCGAAACCGCAGACCAGTTCAGCTCATCCCCCAGGCAATGGCGGCACAACTCTCGCGGTGGATATTGCACAGTCTGGCAAGCACTGCATTGTTGCAGGGTTAATTCGCCGTCGACGGCGTGCTCATCCAGTTTGATTCCCTGTGGTGATCGAAGCGCCGGAGGTCCAACACTCATATCACACCCCTTTGCGTAAAATAGCCGCGGCGCTGCACAGGCCGCGATCGTAATTAACCATACCGTAGCCGCTGACCATAGCAAGACTGGCCCCCGGCACCTGGTGCTTATCTGCCGCACCCAACAGCTGGCGCATGGATTCCACCACACCCAGGAAGCCCAGGCCCGCCTGGCCCACCGACAGCTGCCCACCATTGGTATTGTGGGGCAAGCCGCCCCCGTCGAAGGTCAGCACTGTATCGCGCACAAATGCGGCTCCCTCACCGGGCTTACAAAACCCCAGGCCCTCGAATTGCAACATGACGATTACCGGATAGTCATCATATGTCTGCAGGCAATCGATGTCTTTTGGGCCCACGCCGGCAGCGCTGTAAAGGTCATCGGCGAACAGTTCCCAGCCCCCGCGCAGCTGTACCGGGTCCGCGGCGAAGGCATTGTGGCGCTCATCCGCCGACAGGATCTCCAACCAGGGAACGCCCAGCTCCCGCGCCCGCTCCACGCTGGTTACCAGGAAACCATCGGCACCGGCGCAGGGCATGACGCAATCAAACAGGTGCAGGGGGCCCGCCACTT
The DNA here is from genome assembly GCA_012961165.1 of Gammaproteobacteria bacterium. Classification (GTDB taxonomy): domain Bacteria; phylum Pseudomonadota; class Gammaproteobacteria; order Pseudomonadales; family Azotimanducaceae; genus UBA9659. The sequence goes on from DTZW01000276.1 coordinate 18,454, forward strand.
GCCGGGCATCCAGGTAACCCTGCAGATCCAGCGTTTTATGTCCCAGCAGCGCTCCCGCGTAGTGATTGGCGTTGTAGCGTTGCGACACACTGATGCGCCCGAAGTCCTCGCGGGTGGCGCCTGTGGTATCCATATATCGTTGGGTTATCAGGGAGAACGAG